>JAWODX010000276.1:0-7241 GCA_046483085.1 Planctomycetota bacterium | reverse complement strand
CCATACGATACGAATCTCCATCAACCTCTCGACCACCCTTATGGGGATCACTCAAGACAGAAGCTTCCTCCCCTGGTTCAAGATGGTTTCTGAGCACACTATTCAGCGGTGAGCTGAACCGGAGCGGATCACCAATCCTCGGCATTTGTTACTCACCTCCTTTCACATCTTCCAAGGACAATCAACGGCTAGATATAGCCGCTAATCGTCGTCCGAATCACCGCCGTCCGGATCGGAAAAGTAATCCGGATCGGGGCACGGGGAACGCCCACCAGCCTGCTCAAAAGTGTAATTCGCAGCTACGGCGTCCTGCTCACTGGTATGAACACGACCATCAGCAGAGACGTACAAGTCACGGCCTTCACTATCCTTATCGCCTGGTCCCCACGACATCCTTTTCTCACCTCCCTTGAAATTCTATCACCATCCTCACCAAACCAAATTTAGCAACTCCAAGAAACTGTACTGCCCACACCTTGCACTATTATAAGTAGTGCAAAAATTAAAATACTGCCACCCAGTCTTTCTATTCCATTTATGGTAACGTCAGAAAAGAAAATTCATCACACCACACATCCAAAAAACCTCGTGTTATCATAAGAATATGAACAGTTTACTAATCCTCCGGGGAAGGCCAGGGGCAGGTAAATCCACCGTCGCCAAAACAATCCAAAAGAAATTATCACCACAAAAGGTGGCTATTTTTACCCCGGATTATTTCTATTGGCAAGTTTACCCGGGAGAAGATAATAAACACCTGGTCAACAAAGTATTAAATTTTGCTATCCAAGAGTATTTAAACGAAGGATATTTCGTAATCTTAGAAGGAATACTGCCACAAGACGAAAACGGAGAACTTTTCGAGTGGTCACAGGAATTTTGCCAAGAAAAAAACATTAAATTTAATTCTGTCTTTCTCGAAGTATCTTTAGAAAAAGCGCTGGAAAGAAACCGGAGTAGGGGAAAGGGGAAGGAGATTAGCAATGAAGATATGAAAACTTGGTACAACAACGCACAGCCCAAAGAAATACCTGGCGAAAAAATCTTAAAAACTGCCAACAAAACCTCAGAAGAGGTAGCCGCAAATCTCCTAGAAATTATTAGATAAGCACTCTCAAGAGCGCGAACCTCGAAAAAAACTATTCCCATATTTCCCCTATTATTTCCTCTATTTCTATCTTCCACCGCAGAAGACGAAAAGGAATATATTGAGTACATCCTAATTAAAAGTGATTGAAAAGCGGGAGCCCGTGCGACTTGACAAGCTATGTAAGCCCGTGCTAAGTCACCTACTTCCCCTCGTACGGGGCGGAGGTGCGCGGGGGCACGGCGAACTGCCACGTCATCGTGTCGTCCGACGAGATCGCATCGCCCATGGTCGAGGAGGCCGACACGCTGGTCGTCATGAACCAGCCGTCGTACGAGCGGTTCAAGCCGCGGCTGGCCCCGGACGGCGTGATGCTGGCGAACGTCTCGCTCATCGAGCCGACCGATCCGCCGCCGGCCCGGCACATCCTCGAGATCCCCGCCACGCAAATGGCGACCGATCTCGGCGACGTCCGCTGCGCCAACATGATCATGATGGGCGCCTACAACGTCGTGCGCGACTTCGTCCCCTTCGAGACGCTCATCGAACAGATGAAGAAGGCGTTCGGCGAGCGCAAGTCGAACATCTGGGACCTGAACGCGACGGCGATCGAGACCGGGCGCGACCTGGCCCGGGAACTGCTGGCCGCGTGACGCCGGGCGCGGCGTGTTCTCTCACGGTTTGCTGAGGAGAGTCGGATGCGGAAGACCTGGAGCATTGGGCCGATGATCATCCTGGTTGCGACGGCGCTGCTCGCCGCCGGCTGTGGCGGCGAGGAAGCGCCCGAGAAGGCGGCGAAGAAAGCCGCGGACGAGAAGATGCCGCGCTACAAAAAGGCGAAGACGCCGAAGGACCTGGTCGACGTCCTTCACGACACGCTGGTCGACGGGAAGACCGAGGAGTTCATGAGGCGGGTGAGCGGCTCCAAGGAGGAGAAACAGGTCGTGCAGGTCCTCGCCGACTACATCGCCGCCTCGGCCAAATTCAAGGCCGACTTCGTGAAGGCATACGGGGAGGAGGCCTGGACCGCGTACCGGGACGGCGAGGGCCGCAAGCTGAAGCTGATCGAAGAACCGAACATCGACGAGCCCGAGGTCGAAGGCGACGAGGCGACCGTGCGGCAGGCCGGCTTCGGCCAGCCGCTGAAACTGACCCGGCAGGACAAACTGTGGCGGGTCAAGGCCGAGAGCTTCAAGCCGAAGGGAGTGAAGAAGCCCGACGTCTACATCAAGATGGCCGAAGCCCTGACCGCCGCCATCCGGGATGCCAACGCGAAGATCGACCCGGACGACACCCGGCCCGAGGACATCGAGATCGTCGTCCCCGAGTCGATGACCACCGAGGAAGAGGAGTGACCCGGCGGCGCTGATCCGCACCGCCCGGACCCCCGCCCGACGCCATCTCGCCCGCGCACGGCGGCCGGGCGCCTCAAGATATTGTGGTTTGGGGAGAAAGCGGCCGGGTCCGCGGCAGGGACGTATCGTGCCGGCGGAACGGAGGTTCGCCGAGCCGTGTGCCGGCGGGGGTGGATGCGATGCGTCGCGGGTACGCGGCACGCGCCGAGTGCGGCGGGTCCTATGCTGTGGATCGGGGCGGAGAGGCAAGTGTCCGTCTGTCCGGACAGACGGACACTTGCCCTGAACCCTCTTTGAATAGGACCGTTGGCCTCAGGTGCGGGCCGCACGCGGTCCCCGCGCTACTGGCACCTCACCGCCGAGGGCGGGATTCGATGAAGAGCCGGATCCGGACGGGGCGCCGGTACCCCCCTGCGCGAGCTTAACACTACAACGCTGCTTTTCCTGGCTGCCTGCGCTCCGGCAGCCCCGCGCAATGGCCGGGCAGGCAGAAATGCCTGCCCCACCGGCCAGAGTCCGCCGCATGGGTGGGGCAGACATTCCTGTCTGCCACGATACAGGTGAAGAGTTCCGTATTCTGTCCTTCGCCCGTGCCTTACGCCGATCCGCTTGCGGCACTGTAGCGTTGTAGTGTTGATAACCGTAATCTGTTGACGCACCCCTGCGATTTGATCCGCCGGGCTACGGCTTTGCCCCCCGCTGCCCGAGCGTCCATCGCGCGGAAGACCGGACCGTCATCTCGTCGTCCGCGGCGAGCGCCCGCGCCACGTCGAGCGGCACGCGCGGGTGTTGCGCGACCTGGACCCGGACGGCCCCCTCGCTGTCCTGCGCCAGGCGCCGGAGCGCCTTGGCCGGGGTGCTCGGGTTGGCGGCGATCTCGCGGCGGATCTCGACCTGCTCGTCGCCCGCCAGCTCCGCCAGCACCGCCGTCGGGGCGTGCGCGTTGCTCGCCACGCGACGCCGCACGTGCGCGTTCTCGTCAGCCGCCAGCTTCTTCAGCAGGCCCGCCGGCGCCCGCGGGTGACCGGCGACCCGGTAGCGGATGCCCAGGTCGCCCTGCCCCGCCAGCTCGACCAGGACGCGCGGCGGCGTGTGCGGGTGCGACGCCACGCGCTGGCGGATGCCCGGGTCATCTTCGCCGCTCAGCGCGGCCAGGGCTTCGCCCGGCGTCCCCGGGTTCTCCGCTGCCCGCAGCCGCACCGCCGTCACCTTGTCCCGGGTCAGCCCGGCCAGCGCGTCCGGCGGGGTATTCGGATTGGCGGCGGCCGCGGCACGGACCTCCGCGCCCCGGTCCCCGGCCAGGCGCGTCAGGGCCGCGGCCGGCGTGCGGTCGTTGCCCGCGACTGCCGCCCGCACGCTCTCGTCCCGGTCCTTCGCCAGCCGGGCCAGATCGCCGGGCTCGATGCGAGAGGTCGCCGCCGCACGACGGCGGACCGCCGGGTCCTTGTCCCGCGCGAGCTCGGTGTAGATCGTCTCCGGCACGCTCGGATTGCGCTCCAGGACGCGCGACCGGACGCGGGCCTCGTCGTCCCGCGCCAGCCGTCTCAGCACGTCGGGCGGCGCGTCCTGCCTGCCGGCGACGTAATAGCGAACCGTGTTGTCCTCGTCCCGGGCGAGGAGCTTGAGGACGGCCGCCGGCGCCTTCGCGTTCGCCGCCACGGCACAGCGGACCGACGACGACTTGTCCCGGGCCAGGATCCCGAGGGTCTCTTCATCGGCTCGCCGGCTTGCGGCGACGGCGGCCCGCACGTTCGCCGACTCGTCCCGGGCAAGCTTCTCCAGGAGGGCGGCCGAACACCGGGAGTTCGAGACGACCGCCCGCCGCACCGGCCACGAGCGGTCGCCCGCAAGCTGCTCGAGGAGATCGGCCCGGGCGTTCCGGTTCTTCGCCGCCGCCGCCCGGACCGCGCCCGCCTCGTCCGCCGCCAGGTCCGCCAGGAGCTCCCGGCCGATCGCCGCGTTCTCGGCCACCGCGCTCCGGACCGCCGCGTCCCGGTCCTTCGACAGCGCCTGGAGCAGGTCGGCCGGGGCGCGTTGGTTGGCCGCGACGGCGCTCCGCACGGCGGCCCGCCCCTCCTTCGCCAGGCGGCGAAGCACGTCCGCCGGCGTGTGCGGGTTCCGGCCGGCCTGGGCGCGGCGCGACGGATCCGGCGAGTCGGCCAGCTCCCGGAGGAGCGTCGCCCGGACCTTCGTGTATTTCTCCTCGTCGTGCCGGACCAGGAGGCCGAGGATGCGCAGTTTCTGCTGCCAGCGATCCGCCGCTCGCAGGCGGCCGGCCCAGTAGGCCTCGGCGTCGAACGGCTCGAACCGGATCCCGGCCGTCATCCGGCCCGGCGGATACGTCCCCTCGTACTTGCACAGGGCGACGCCCCGGTTCCCCTTGAGTCCGAGCGCCGCCGCGGTCTTCGGCAGGTTGCTCAGGGGCCGTTTGCGGAACGTCCCGAACCGGCGGTCCATGTACCACGTGTGCCAGGTGCGAGCGATATTGTCGTCCATCGAGTAGTCGGGCGGCCTGCAGCCGTCGGCGATCTCCATCGGCAGGTCCGCGAGCACGAAGAACAGGAACGCCGAGGGCCGACCGTTGACCGCCGTCATCCGCAACGGATAGATCGGTTTCTCGGCCTTGAACGTGAGCCGAACAGGCGGAAGCTGTGCGCGGATGATCTCGCCCGTCTTCCCGCCCCCGCCCCGGATGCGCATCACGGCGTAGAACCCGTTCTGCTTCGCGTAGTGGTCCAGGAGCGGCCGGTGCTTGTCCGGGAACGCGAGTTTGTGACTCGCGAGCCATTCGGGCAGTCGGTCCGGCTCCGACGCGGGCAGGACGACGGGCTTGTGGAGCCGCAGCGTCCGGCCTGCGAGCGGCTCCAGATCTCCCCGCCGGCGGTGGTTGTGGCGCCCCCAGCCGAGCCGCTTGTTCACGTACTTGTGGAGCTCGGCGAACGGGGCGGCGTTCGGCGCGAGGATGGTCACCTCGGGCCTGGCGGGCAACGGGACGACCCAGGCGGCGCCCCCGGCCGGGCCCTGGTAGACGATCTGCACGACCAGGACCTCGGTCTTCGACTTGTGGTGGACGACCGCGCGAACCCGCGGGGCGGCCAGCCCGCCGCCCTTCTCCCAGAGGAAGCCGCCGGCGGCGCGCGCCGCGCCCGCCGCGCCGAGCAGGGCCAGGCACAGGATGGCACGTCGTCCGAATCGCATGGGCCAGCACCCTTTCATCGCCGCCGTCTCGTCTATTATAGGCGGATTACCGCCCGATTACACACGGCCGTCGCGCGCAGCGTCGCGCGAGGCCGGCTTGACAGACACCGGTTCGCCTGCGAACATCGGCCCGACGATCACTGCGAAGTAGAAGGAGTCAGACGATGCCGGATCGACTGGAGCAGGCGTTGGAGCTCTTGACCGAGACGTACGGTTCGTCGCGCATCGACGAGGTGGCCGAGCGGGTGGCCGCGCTCCCGGTCGAGGTGCCGAGTTGGGGGTTCGGGCGAGGGGGCACCCGGTTCGCGACCTACGAGTCGCCCGACGTGCCCGGCACGGTGGAGGAGCGGATCGCCGCCGCCGGCAAGTTCCGCGAGCTGACCGGCAAGGGCCGCACCGTCGCTCTCCACTTCCCGTGGGACGGGTCGAGCGACGAGGAGATCGACCGGCTCGCCGGGTGGCTCGACGACGCCGGCGTCCGTGCCGGCTCGATCAACGCGAACCTGTTCACCCCGCGCGGCGTGCTCGACGAACGCCTCCGCTTCGGCTCGCTCACCAACCCGGTGAAGGCCGTCGGCGACGCGTCGATCGAACACAACCTCGACTGCATCGAGATCATGCGGAAGCTCGGGTCGGACACGCTCGTGCTGTGGCTGCCCGACGGCACGAACTCGCCCGGCCAGATGAGCCTGTACGACCAGGCCGACCGGCTCGAAGCGTCGGCCCGGGCGATCTACGACGCGCTCGACGACGGCCACACCCTGCTCGTCGAGTACAAGTATTTCGAGCCGGGGATGTACGCCACGGCGATCCCGGACTACGCCCGCAGCCGGTCGCTCTGCCGCACGCTCGGCCCGAAGGCGAAGGTCCTCGTCGACCTCGGCCATCACACGCCGACCACGAACGTCGAGCAGATCGTCGCCCTGCTCCTGCGGAGCGGCGACCTCGGCGGCTTCCACTTCAACGACAGCCAGTACGCCGACGACGACCTCGCCACCGGCAGCCTGCATCCCGGCCAGCTCTTCCGCATCGTCTGCAACCTCGTCGAGGGCGAGCGGCGCGGCTGCACCCCCGTCCACGACCTCGCCCTGATGATCGACCAGAGCCACAACGTCAAGGACCCGCTGGCCGAGATGATCGAGTCGGTCGAGAACATCGAGGCGGCCTACGCGAAGGCGCTGCTCGTCGACTGGGACGCGCTGAAGACGGCGCAGGACGAGTGCGACCCGAGCCGGGCCGACGCGCTCCTGCGCGACGCGTTCCTGACCGATGTCCGACCCATCGTGGCCGCGGCGCGGACGACGTGATCGATGAGAAGGTGGCAGGGATCAACCACGACGACACGACGGCACGATGCGGGAATCAGAAGTAGAAGTGATGAGTGATAAGTCATAAGTTATAAGTGATAAGTTATAAGTGATAAGTTATAAGGCGCCGGCGGGTTCTGGCGAGTGAGGAATGACCCTACTTCGCTGCTTCCGGAGCTTCGTAGGGCAGGCCGGTGACTATTGACGTTCATGTATTGAAAGCAACCGGTGTGGTCGTGCGAGCGAGATCCTTCACGTTGCTCAGGATGACATGAACGAACGGTACAGCGGAGT
>JAWODX010000243.1:0-2805 GCA_046483085.1 Planctomycetota bacterium | reverse complement strand
ACCTCGTGACGCGCGCATCCGCGCCGCGTGTCATGGGGTGTCTCGCCCTCGTGCTGCATCGGGGCGGTCGACGCGGCCAGGATGGCCGCGAGACCGCGGGCAAGATGCCCGCGACACACACAACCACCTGCAAACAATATAGTGTCGCGCATAATATGGCGCCCGCCACTACGACGAGAAGACACACCTGGTCCGGCGGATGGACGGCCTGTACCGGGGCCGGCTCGACGTCGCCCAGCAGAGCCCCGAGTACGCCGCCGCACTGCTCGACGCGAATCAGAAGATCGACCGCGCGACCGCGACTCGCGGACGCGCGGCTCGATCACGTTCGCCCATCACCAGGCCGGCCCGCGCGCGATCGTGCTCTACGAGGCGGACCTGAAGGGCCGGCAGCGGAGCGCGTATCTCCGCCTGGTCATCGAGCCGCGCGAGGGCGAAGACTCCGACGGCGGGACGAAGCCCGGCGGCATGCTCGACGAGATCCTCGTGAACGGGAAGCCGTGGAACCGGAACCGCCTGGAGCCGAAGCCGGGCACGGTCATCGCCTGGCGCGTCGGGCGGACCTGTGTGGTGATCCGGCTGCTCGACTGCTGGGGCGTGAACCCCGCGGACCCGACGGAGCTCGTGCCGCGCGGCTATTCGTTGCTGCCGACGAAGAAGGTCGGCGTCTGCCTGCACGGGCTGGTCTGCTACCGGCCCAAGACGAAGGTGCGGATCGACAACCTCTCGTGCGGGTTCGTCGTCCGCGTCGGCACGGTCGACGAGCTCGGCAATCTGGCGAAGCTGAGCGAGGCGGCGGCCGACTGGACCGTCGACGAGCAGCGCGACGGCGGCACGCGCGACATCACGTGGTCCGACGGCGAGAAGACGCTCCGCCTGCGGTGGAACGGGGCGAAGAACCGCGCGGCCGTCCGCTCGACCGACGGCGAGGCGCTCGGCAAGTTCCCGCTCTATGAGTCCCCGCTCATCAGCCTCGAGCGCGACGGCGAACTCGAGGTCACCAAGGACTGACCATCCGCTATAATGCGGACATGCAGCTTTCGGTGAAGACACTTTGCGAGCGTGCGGCGGTGGCGCGCGAGATGCTCGCGTCGTGCGAGCTGTGCGGGCACCGCTGCCGGGTCGACCGGCTGGCCGGCGAGCACGGCCGATGCGACTGCGGCGAGGCCGTCGAGGTGGCGACCGCCCTGCTCCACCCGGGCGAGGAGCCGTGCCTGAGCCCGAACGCGGGTACTATCTTCTTCGCTCGCTGCAACCTGGCGTGCGCCTATTGCCAGAACTGGCAGATCAGCCAGCGCGGTCCCGGCGACGAGCGGTCCGCCGACGAGCTCGCCGACGTGATGCTCCGGCTCCGCGACGAGGGCGCGGCGAACATCGAGCTCGTCTCGCCGACGCCCTGGGTCCCGCAGATCATCGACGCGCTCGCCCGGGCCGCCGAGCGCGGGCTCGACCTGCCGGTCGTCTACAACACCGGCGGCTACGACAGCATCGCGGCGCTCCGGCTGCTCGACGGCGTCGTCGGCGTGTATCTGCCGGATATGCGCTATGCCACCGAGGAGCCGGCCGAGCGGTTCTCGGGCGCCCGCGACTACCCGGACGTCAACCGCGCCGCGGTGCGCGAGATGCATCGGCAGGTCGGAGAGCTGGTGTTGAGCGCGCGGGGCCAGGCCCGGCGCGGCCTGATCGTCCGGCTGCTGGTTCTGCCCAACCGGCTGGCCGGGGTGCGCGACACGCTCCGCTGGATCGCGGAGGAGCTCTCGCTCGAAACCTGGTTCAGCCTGATGGCCCAGTACGCGCCCGCGCATCGCGCGGCGCAGCATCCCGAGCTCGACCGGCCGATCACCCAGGCCGAATACGACGAACTGATGGGGGCCGCCGAGGCGATGGGATTTCTCAACTTCTACGCGCAGGAGCCCGAGAGCCGGGCCACGCTGCAGCCCGACTTCGAGCACGACAGCCCGTTCGAGGCACCGGAGAGGACGATGCCGCAATGATCGACTCGCACGCACACCTGACCGACGGCCGGTTCGACGACGACCGGGACGCCGTCCTGCGCCGGGCGGCGGAGGCGGGCGTCGAGCTCGTCGTCTGCCCCGGCACCGACCTGGCGGACAGCGAGCGGGCGCTCGACCTCGCCGGGGAGGACGCGTCGGTCCTGGCCGCGGTCGGGATGGACCGCGACGCGGCCGCGGACGTGGACGACGCGGCGCTCGACCGCCTGCGGGCGCTCGCCGCCGACGAGCGCTGCGTCGCCATCGGCGAGATCGGGCTCGACTACCACTACGAGAACGTCCCTCACGGCGTGCAGCGGGCGGCGTTCGAGGCGCAGCTCGCCCTCGCGACCGAGCTCGACCTCCCGGTGATCGTCCACTGTCGCGAGGCGTTCGACGATTGCCTCCCGATGCTCGGAGCGGCCGGGGCGCGCGGGGTGCTGCACTGCTTCTCCGGCGACGCCGACACGGCGCTCCGCTGCTGTGACCTGGGGCTGATGGTCTCGTTCGCCGGTCCGGTCACCTACAAGCGGTCGGACACGCTCCGCGACGCGGCCCGGGCCGTGCCGACGCAGCATCTGATGATCGAGACGGACAGCCCGTACCTCGCGCCGCAGGCGGTCCGCGGCAGACGGAACGAGCCGGCGTTCGTCGCCCACACCGCGCGGTTCCTCGCCGACCTGCTCGGCCTGGCGCCCGAGGACGTCGACCGGATCACGTCGACGAACGCGCGGCTCCTGTTCGGCCCCGCTGACGAATCCTGCAGGGGGCCCGGCCGCCACCTGGGGTGACGAATGGCGCGAGCGTACATCGG
>JAWODX010000168.1:0-3889 GCA_046483085.1 Planctomycetota bacterium | reverse complement strand
GCTCGCCGGGGCGGATGCCGCGGAACCAGACCGGCGTCAGGTTGCGCCGGTGACAGGTCGCGCGCACCCGGGCCACCTGCCCATCCGTCCAGGGCGTCCGCTTGACAAGGGTACAGACGCCGAGATAGTCACGGACGATGACGGTGTGGCGGGCGGGCTCGTCGATGCCCAGCCGCTGCATGGCGCGGACGAGCGTCGCCAGCAGCTTCAGGTTGTCCCGCGGCGGCGTCTGAATGCCCCGACAGACCATCAGCAGGCCGTCCGGCGCCAGGCACTCGATGCAGGCGGCCATGCCCTTGACGGTCACCAGATGGTTCTCGGCCAGGCCCGCCACGCCGCCCGAGCCCGCCGCCAGCGACTCCAGCGACACCACGTGCACCAGCTCGAACTGCGTCGGGGCCCGGTCCACGAACTGGCGCGGCTCCGCCACGTGCACCCGGACGCCCGGCAGGTCGATGAACGCGGCGCCGTCGGGCCGTTCCCGCCAGAGCTCGACAATGCGCCGATCGGGCTGAACGACGTGGATGGCGTCGGCATCGTGATGCGCGGCCAGCCAGGCGTTCGTCCCGCCCACCTCGCCGAGCAGTGCGACCCGCGGCCGGCGGCCGAGCAGGTCGTAGCCGACCCCCATCAGCGTCTGGTCCGCCGTGCGGCCCCGCCCTCCCCCGTCCGGCCGGAGCATGGAGCCCGCCCAGTGGCCGTCGGTCGTGAGGACGTCGAGGCGGGGCGGCCGCGCGTCGGGCGAGAGAAACGCCATCTCGTGGAACGCGTCGCCGCGAAACAGCTCGACCGTGCTGCGGGGGCTGTAGCGGACCGCGAGCCGCCGCGCGGCGCCCTGCCGCTCGAGCCGCGCCACGTGGGCGCGATACTTGAACGGGTCCAGCCGCACCCGCGGCGGCTCGACCCCGAGCGCCAGCACCACCGCAGCGACGGCCGCCACGGACACGGCCACGCGAGTCCGGAGCGGCTGCCATCGCCCGGCGGGGATCGCCGCCAGCGCCGCGCCGGCCGCCACGATCGGCAGCCACGCAGGCGGCACAAACCACATCAGCCCGTTTGCGGCGAGGGCGCCGACCGCGCTGCCGACCAGGTTCCCGGCATAGACCACGCCCGCGCGATCGCCGGCCAGCATCAGGCCGAGCCCGATGGCCGCCGCCCCCAGCAGGAACGGCACGGCCAGCACCGCGAACAGGAGCACCCAGTTTGCGATCTGCAGCCAGAGCTCGGCCGGGGCGAGCCGGGCCTCGACCGGTACGTGCTGGGCGACGAGCGCCGCGACGGGCATCGACACGAACGTCGCGACCGACAGGCCCGTCAACGCCCCGTCGCCGCGCGGCAGCAGCCACGACCGGGCCAGGCTCAGCGCCGTCCCGCTGGCCCCGAACCCCAGCAGGGCGATGCTGATGACCAGGAAGGTGAAGTGATGCCAACTGGCGACGAGCAGCATCCGCATCAGGGAGACTTCGAAGGCGAGGACGGCCGCCGAGATCAGGCCGACGGCGAGGGCCAGTCGCCACGGGCGTTCCGCCGGGGCCGGACCCGGCGCTCGCTGCCTGTCCCCGCCGGCCTCACTCATGGTCCGATTGGCGTGTCAGGGGGACGAAGCGGACGGCCATCACAGACCGGGTCCGGCGGCGTCCGTCTTCGGTTTTCTCGGCGAGGATCAGGCGCTGCGCCTGGTACGGGCCGCCGATGGGGGCGACCAGGCGCCCGCCCGGCTTGAGCTGCTTCCAGAGCGGCGGGGGGATGTGGCCGGCGGCGCAGGTCACGATGATCGCGTCGTACGGCGCGTGCTCGGGCCAGCCGTGGTAGCCGTCCGCGTGCTTTGTCCTCACCGTCTTGTAGCCCTGCGCTTTCAGCGTCCCGGCGGCCCGGTCGGCCAGCGCCTCGATGATCTCGATGGTGTACATGTTCGGCGTGAGTTGGGCGAGGACGGCCGCCTGGTAGCCCGAGCCGGTCCCGATCTCCAGCACCTTGTCGCCGGGCTCCAGGTCCAGCAGCTCGGTCATGCAGGCGACGATGTACGGTTGGGAGATGGTCTGGCCATAGCCGATCCCGAGCGGGCTGTCCTGGTAGGCGTTCGGGCGCTGCCGGGCGGGGACAAAGGCGTGGCGGGGGACGGTTCGCATGGCGTCGAGCACCGCCTTGTCCGTGACGGGGTCGCGGAAGTCGACGGGGCCGGCGATCTGGCTCCGCACCATCTTTTGTCGTTCGGCGGCCCGCTCTTTCGCGGCGGGCGGTTCGGGCGGCTCCCAGTCCTCGATGCGCGTCGCCTTCGCCGGCTCCTGGGGCTCGCCTGCGGGTTCGGTGGGGGGCGGTTTGCTCTCCTTTTTCGTCGTGTCCCCGGATTCAACCCACCGGTCGCATCCTGCCGTCAGCATGACCCCGCTGGCCAGCAGGCAGAGCGGGAGACGCCGGAAGTTGTTGTGCCTTTTCATGTCGCCTCCTGTTGTGAACCGGCTTGCCTGGCCAATCACGCATGTCATTGTATGGATGTTCCCGCGCGGTGTCACGGCAATCCTGGCCAGAATTCGACGTCCGGGCCGGGCAGTGGGGATTGAAATCCTGCGGCGGCGGCGTACACTGGTGTTCGGCCGGCGGGCGGCGGCGCGTCATCGGCGAGCCCGGGACCACTGGAGTCGAGAAAGGAGGCAGCGATGGTTACGGCATTTGTTCTGATCCAGGCGCGGCGCAATGCGGTCAACGAGACGGCAGAAATCCTTGCGGACATGGACGGCGTCGCCGAGGTGTACTCGGTGGCCGGCGGATGGGACCTCGTCGCGGTGATTCGCACGGGCAGCAACGACCGGCTCGCCGAGATCGTCACCGAGCACATGCTCCAGCTCCAGGGCATCAAGAACACGACGACCCTCATCGCCTTCCGCACGTACAGCCGGCACGACCTCGAGCGGATGTTCGACATCGGGATGGAGTAACACCCGGGGGGCGCGCCCGGCCGGCGCCGGCTTCAGGCGGCGCTCGATCTATTTCCCTGCGCACTTGCTGCGCGGATCCGACGCTCAATCTATCGCAAAAAACATCGAACTTCCGCCGTCCGTTTCCGTCTAAGAACACGGATTCGACAGGGAACTGTACCTGATTGGCCGGCCCGGGAGGAGGTTCCGATGAGATACGTGCGGACGTTCGGACTTGTGGCGATGGTGCTGGTGGCGGCGGCGGCGTACGCGGCGGAGAAGCAGGCCGAGAAGCCGACGCTCGACCAGGACGTGAAGCAGGGGGAGCTGCGGGTGCAGCTCGAGGACGGCGGGATCGTCTCGTGTCCGCTGAAGCACACCGACGTCAAGGCGACGATCTCGGGCTTCATCGCCCGCGTCAAGGTGCGCCAGACGTTTTACAACCCGCTCAAGGAGAAGATCGAGGCGGTCTACGTCTTCCCGCTCCCGCACGAGGCGGCCGTCGACGACATGTCGATGCTGATCGGCGAGCGGCGGATCGTCGGGATCATCAAGCGGCGGGACGTCGCCCGGCAGATCTACGAGCGGGCGCTCGCCCACGGCCAGACCGCGGCGCTCCTCGAACAGGAGCGGCCGAACATCTTCACCCAGTCGGTCGGCAACATCAAGCCGAACCAGGAAGTGGTCATCGAGATCTCGTACGTCGACGTACTCAAGTACGACATGGGCGTCTACGACTTCCACTTCCCGATGGTCGTCGGCCCGCGGTTCATCCCCGGCAGCGCGACGTCGGCGAAGGCGGAGGTTCCGCCCGAACTGCGCGGCAAGGTCGCCGAGCCGCCCGCCCCCGAAGGCGAGAAGAAACCGAAAGGCGACGGCTGGGCGCCCGACACCGACCGCGTCCCGGACGCCTCGCGCATCACCCCGCCGGTGCTGAAGCCGGGGTTCCGGAACGGGCACGACATCAGTCTGTC
>JAWODX010000166.1:0-5593 GCA_046483085.1 Planctomycetota bacterium | reverse complement strand
GACTTTCTTGACGAACCTTTCGGCGATTCATCCCTCATTCCCACGTACCTCCTGTCAAAGTTTGCAGCACGTCACGTAAAAGTGGTGCTGGGAGGCGATGGCTGGGAGCTCGACCGGGGGCAGGTCGCGCCGGCCTTCGGGCTTGATCCGGTGCAGCACCTGGACCCGCTCGGCGACACCGTGGCCGGTGTCGACCATCGTGTTGCCGATGATGTGGACTTCATCGACCGGCTCGCGAGGGCGGACGGAAAGGGCGACGTGCACCTTCCGGTCCGCGGGGATGACCACGGAGCCCGGGGGGGCCCCGTCGACCGTGAAACTGAGGCGGATCGCGTCGCGCTCGGCGACCGCCACGCGCCCGGCGCGGAGCCCGGCCACGACGTCGGCCGCGGCGCGGCTCCGGGCGAGCACGTAGGTGGTCACGGCCCCGGTCCCCAGGACCGGCCGGTCGGGGTCGTCGCTGCCGCCGACGATGCACAGGCGGCGCCCCTCGGCCAGCAGTTCGTCCCACGCGCCGCCCACCGAACACGCCGGGTTCCATTTGCCGTCGCTGAACGCCTCGAAGGTGTACAGGGCGGGCAGTCGGCGGGCGTACTGCTTGAGCTTTCGGCCGGGGTTGGTGAGGATGGCCAGGGCGCCCGCCCGGTCGGCCCATTCAGTCATCCGGCTCGGCTTGGGCTCGGGCAGCGGCAGATCGGGGTCGAGGCCCAGGCAGATGATGTCCTGTGTGATGGTGACCGGTCGACGCCACCGCAGGGCGAGGAGCGGCGTCGGGCCCTTGTCCGCCAGGGCTGCGAACCGATCCGGCGCCCCGGGCGCGCCCAGCGCGCTGGAGGGGATCGGTGTGGCGAGTGCGTACCAGTCGAGGCCGCCGTCGGCCGCCTGCTCGGCGCGGTCGGCCGCCGTGAACGACCCGGCCGGCCAGACCGGTACGTTGCAGTCGCCGCCGTACCAGCGGAGCGGCCCGTCGGCCGCGGCGGCGGTCGCGGCCAGGGCCAGGCCGAGGGTCAGAGACCAAATGCCTCGCACCGTCACACTCCTCATCGGCCTGCTTCCACCGGCCCGTGCCCGGCCGCGCGCCCGGCCGGCGTGAGCGCCGTCGGGATGGGGCGGTGGGCCGTGCCGGGAACGGTCAGTCGTTGAAGAGGTTCTCGAACTTCTCGCGAGCGCTCATGTTGCTGGAGCCGGACGAGTCTGCGGCGCTGCTGGAGCGGGCAGTCCGCTGCTTCCTCGAGTTCTTCTTCTTCGACGACTCGATTTCGATGAACTGAAACTCGTCGCAGTAGTTGCCCCGTTCGACGTCGGCCACCTGTTCGGTCGTGTGGCTGCGGCAGTGATTGTGTGCCTCGGGAGCGTAGAGGCGGCAGTTCCGGCAGCAGTGCAGAAACGCGTCACACTTCGGGCAGAGCTCCTTGAACGGCACCGGGTCCCGCTGTACGAGCCGGGCCCCGCAGTTGTAGCAGATACGCATAGAGATGCGACCTTTCTGAAACAAGGGTTCCAAGCAGTACCAATCCCCACTCACACCATAGCGTCTCGTCCCGGCGAAGTCAAGCTTTGCCGCGCCTTTTCACACCGGTCGCCGGCCGGGCGATCATTGCGGACGGTTCCACCAGCGCGGGACGCTCTTCGGTTTTTCGCGGGCGACCCATTCGACGTGTCCGTCGAGGAAGAGCACGTTCGCGTGGTCGCGGTGCCGCCAGTCGACGCCCGCGAAGTCGCCCACGGCTGCTTCGTCGTACTCCGCCAGCCCGTCCGCGGCCAGGCCGACCTCCAGCGTCAGCAGGTAGTCGCTCATCGGCCGATGCGGCGGGCCGAACAGGTGGACGTTGCCGACGTACGGCCTGCCCCCCGGGCACGTCCAGATGTCCTCGCTCTCCGAGGCATCCGGCGGGTCGAACCAGGCCCGTGCGATCTCGCGCCAGTCGCCGCGCCCGTCGGGCGGGACCGCCTGGCACGGAACGTGCCCGTCGTGCGATTGGGCATACGTGTGCACGGCCCGGTAGATCTGCGACAGCCGCTGGCCACACCGGAGAGTGACCGACATCTGGTAGGTGCGAACCAGCGCCGGGGCCATGATCGCGATGAGCGCGAGAGCGGCCAGCCCGGCGGTGAACACCTCGCCTCGCCCCTGGCGCCCTCTCTGTTTGCGCGACTGCCACTGCACGGTCTTCTCCTGCATGAGCATCGGCCGGAACGCCGCCGGCGTTACCGACTTCCCGCGCCCGCAGGCTTGGCGCGTGCGCGGCGGCGGGCCGCAAGTCGGCGAGCGCTTGCGAGAAGCGGAGATGCGCGTATCATATCTGTGCCCAATTGTACGCGCACTGCGCGAAGAGAATCGGAGAGAATGCGATGGCTGCGCCGATCAAGTCGGTCCACTTCCAGAACTACAAGGTCCTGCGTGACAGCACCCTTCCCCTGGGCCAGTTCACCCTCCTCATCGGGCCCAACGGCAGCGGGAAGAGCACGGCACTGAACGCCCTTCGCCTGTTCGACATCGATCCGAAAACGTGCTTGAGCGCGGGCCTCTCCTATGAAGAAGGCGCAAAGGCACAGGTACGGATCGACTGGGCGATCGGATCCGGACCAGCACCGTACTCGACTCGCGACGTCACGCATAGCCGGAGGGGGGGAAGTACGATCGAACACCACTCGGACCCCCGCAGACACGCGCCACCGGACGACGCGAAGCGTTTCACCAGGTACCTCAAGGACGCTGCCATATACAACTTTGATGCAAAGGCCTTGGCCCAACCCGTGAGACTGCAACCGAAGGTCGAACTGTCGACTGCAGGACAGGGATTCGCGGTGGTACTTGATCGCTTGCGGGACCAACATCCCGAGCGTTTCGAGGCCCTCAACCGCGAGTTCTGCTCCTGGCTCCCCGAATTCGATCACATCCTGTTCGACACCCCGGCCACCGGCACCCGGGCGATTATGCTGCGGACCCGGCGCGGCGGGCACGCAATTCACGCGCCGGATATCTCGCGCGGCACGCTCCTGGCGCTGGCCATCCTCACGCTTGCCTACCTGCCGGAGCCGCCGCCGGTCGTGGGGCTCGAGGAGCCGGGCCGCGGCATCCATCCCCGGCTGCTGAGGCGGGTCAAGGACGCGATCTACCGGCTCACGTACCCCGACCAGTTCGGCGAGAACCGCGAAGCCGTGCAGGTCGTGGCCACGACACACTCTCCCTACATGGTCGACCTGTTCAAGGAGCATCCGGAAGAGATCGTCCTTGCGGAGAAGACCGAGGACAACGTGGTCTTCCGGCGGCTGTCCGATGTGGAGAACGTCGAGAAGATCCTGGAAGATGCGTCACTCGGCGACGTATGGTACAGCGGCATCCTCGGCGGAGTCCCGGCAGGGCAATGAAAGTCGCCATCGTCAGCGAATCCCCCGCCGATGAAGCCGCTGTGCGAATCCTGGCCGAAGCGGTACTCGACACGACGATTGAAACCGTTCCCGTCGCCCGCCGCGCTGGCGGGGTCGATTCCGCGCTGTCCATATTGAAGCCGGCCCTGTACTCCGCCCACTATCAGCAGACCGCGGACGGCGTGATCCTGGTGGTCGACTCGAACAACACGCCTGTCCACTCCGGCCCTGTCGATGGACGGTGCGAGCGCGCGGAGCGATGTCGGCTGTGTCGCGCCCGGCAGCGAGCGGACGAGGTGCTGGCAGCGCTCTCCCCCGTCCCCGGCCGCCAGCCGGTGCGTGTGGCGGTGGGGCTGGCCGTCCCGGCCATCGAGGCCTGGTACCTGTGCGGCAGCGACCCGCACGTGTCGGAAGCAGCGTGGACGCAGGGCCAGGCCGAGAGCCGACCGCCATACACCAGGGCGGAACTGAAGCAGAAAGTCTACGGGACGGACCGAGCGTCGCTGGAACTCGAGACTCAGAAGGCCGTCGAGGAAATGACGCGCTTGGTGCAGGACCTGGACGCGCTGCGCAGCAGGTTTCCCGTGGGGTTCGGCGCTCTGGAGCACGACCTCGGACCCTGGTAGGTCCCCTCCCCTTCACACAAGACCTGAATCTTCCGGACACATTCCGGCGGGCGGCGGGCGCTCAAATGCCGGGCGGCCCGGCGGGGCGAAACGCCCCAAACCGGTTGCGCCCGGGCCGGTGCGTGCCTATAATACCGGAGACATCGCAGAAGCGGACCAGGGAGCGACACGATGACGAGTGGGCTGGAGGCCAGGGTGCTCGTGCTGAACCGGAATTACATGGCGATCCGTGTGATCCGGGCGCGGCGGGCGTTCCGCCTGCTCTACAAGGAGCGGGCGGAGGTCGTCTCGCAGCACGGCGAGTCCTGGGGCTCCTACAACTTCGATAGCTGGGTCGAGCTCAGCCAGGCCCGGCATCTGTTCCGCGAGGAGGCGGGCGACTGGGTCCGGACGGTGGACCTGACGATCCGCGTGCCCAAGATCATCCGGCTGCTCCTGTTCGACCGCCTGCCGAAGCGGACGGTGAAGTTCAACCGGCGGAACGTGTTCGGCCGGGACGACAACCGGTGCCAGTACTGCGGGCGACGGTTCCCGACCTCCGAGCTGACCCTCGACCACATCGTGCCCCGGTCGCGCGGCGGCCAGGCCACGTGGACCAACCTGGTCTGCGCCTGCACGCGCTGCAACGTCCGGAAGGGCGGCCGCCTGCCCCAGGAGGCGGGGATGCGGCTCATCCGCCGGCCGTACAAGCCGAGGAGCAGCCCGACCGTCCAACTGCGGATCACGTCGCCCAAGTACGAGTCCTGGAAACACTTCGTCGACGAGGCCTACTGGTCCGTCCCGCTGAAACCTTGACCGCCTGCCGACTCGAGACGATCGGCTGAACCGATGACCGCCCGCCCTGCGGCCGGCCGAATGCACGTCGTCCCGCTCAGCGTCTGACACCGGAGGCCCCGTGATCCTCGACGACATCATGGCACACAAGCGGGAAGAGGTCGAGGCGGCCCGCCGCGACCGCCCGATCGACGAGCTGGAGGCCGAGGCGTCGGATGCTCCGCCGCCGCTCCCGTTTGCGGCCGCGCTGACCGACCGGGACACGGTCGCGCTGATCGCCGAGATCAAGCGGGCGTCGCCCTCGGCCGGCCTGATCCGCGAGGACTTCGACCCCGCCCGGATCGCCGCCTGCTACCGCGAGGCCGGCGCCGCCGCACTCTCCGTCCTCACCGACCGGCGCTTCTTCCGCGGCCGGCTCGCCGACCTGCGCCGGGCAAAGGCCGCCGCCCGGCTCCCCACCCTGCGAAAGGACTTCGTCCTCGACCCGTACCAGGTCTACGAGGCCCGCGCGGCGGGGGCCGACGCAATCCTCCTCATCGTCCGCGTCCTCTCCGACGAGCAATTGCGCGGCCTGCTGGACGTGGCCCGCGGCCTCGGCATGGCGGCACTGGTCGAGGCCCACGCCGCCGACGAGGTCGAGCGCGCCGTCGCCGCCGGCGCGCGGACCATCGGCGTCAACAACCGCGACCTGGACACGCTCGCCGTCGACCTGCACACGACCGAGGTGCTCGCCCCGCAGATCCCCGCCGACCGCGTGATCGTCAGTGAGAGCGGGATCGCGGCCCGGAGCGACGTCGAGCGGCTGGCGCGCTGCGGCTGCC
>JAWODX010000076.1:0-4233 GCA_046483085.1 Planctomycetota bacterium | reverse complement strand
TCGCGGAGCCGGCCGACCTGCTCCTCGCTCAGCCCCGACCAGGAGAACACCCCGTTCTGGTCCAGGATGAACGAGAAGTCGGCCGCAGGGGCCCTGGTCCGGAGTGTCTCGACGAAGAGGCGGCGCATGTCGTGGATCCGGCGCCGCATCGTGCCCAGCTCCTCTTCCCATTCCGCCCGCAGGCCCGGATCGGCGAGCACGGTCGCCACGATCAACGCCCCGTGCGCCGGCGGGTTCGAGTACAGCCGCCGGATCACGATCTTGAGTTGGCTCATCACCCGCTCGGCGACCTCGGGCGACGGGCCGACGGCCGTCAGCGCCCCGACCCGCTCGCTGTACAGGCTGAAGTTCTTGGAGCAGGAGGTGGTCACGAGCGCCTCGGGGCATCGCTCGCAGACGATCCGCGTGCCCGCGGCATCCTCCTCGAGCCCGCTCCCGAACCCCTGGTAGGCCAGGTCGACGAGCGGGAGCAGGCCGCGGTCGGCGACGGCCTCGGCGATCCGGCGCCACTGCTCCGGCGTCGGGTCCACCCCGGTCGGGTTGTGGCAGCATCCGTGCAGGACGATCACGTCTCCCTGGCTCATGTCGCCAATGGCTGCCAGCATGCCGTCGGCGTCCAGCGAATGTGTGTCCGCGTCGTAGTAGGGGTACGGCTCGATCTCGAGGCCGGCCGCCTGGAAGACGCCGTAGTGGTTCGACCAGGTCGGGTCGCTTACCCGCACGGCTGCGTCGGGGGCGAACTTCCGGACGAGGTCGGCGGCGACGCGCAGGGCGGCCGTCCCGCCCGGCGTCTGCACGGTCGCCGCGCGCCCGGACTCGACGATCTCGTGGCCGGGCGCGAAGAGCAGCTCCTGCACGGCCGCCGCGTACTCCGGCGCCCCGGAGATCGGCAGGTAGCTCTTCGAGTCCTCCTCGGCGAGCAGCCGCTGCTCGGCTTTCTTGACGACCGAGAGGACCGGCGTCCGGCCCGCTTCATCCTTGTAGATCCCGGCGCCCAGGTTGATCTTGTCCGGATTCGGGTCCGCCTTCACCGCTTCCGACAGTCCCAGGATCGGGTCCGGCGGCGCCCGGTCAACTCGTTCAAACATGGTCCTCCTCTGTTTCGCGGTCACAGCTTAGCACGACAACGCTGCTTTTCCTCGCTGCCTGCGCTCCGGCAGCCCGGCGCAAATGGCCGGGCAGGCAGAAATGCCTGCCCCACCGGCCAGAGTCCGCCGCATGGGTGGGGCAGACATTCTTGTCTGCCACGACACAGGTGAAGAGTTCCGTCCTGTGTTCCTCGCCCGTGCCTTACGCCCATCCGCTTGCGACACTGTAGCGTTGTCGTGTTAGCACTACAACGCTACTTCTCCTCGCTGGCTGCGTTCTGGAAACCCCGCGGAATGGGCTGGGCAGGCAGGAATGCCTGCCCCACCGGCCCATCGCATTGGTGGGGCAGACATTCTTGTCTGCCACCGGCAAAGCCCAACGCGAGATGCATAGCGTCTGTTAGTCAAGGCCTTATGCCGTTCCGCTCCTGACAGTCTAGCGTTGTAGTGTTAGAGACTATCTCAAAATGGTGGCACGGCCTTCCAGGGCGTGGATATTCACGGGCAGGATGCCCGTGCCACGGCTGATCCGCCCTTTTGAGATAACTACTAACTACGGTCGCGGCACATCATACCGGTCGGGCCGCGCGTATGCCAGTCAAACCGACGACGCCCGGCCTGGAAAGGCAGGGACACTGGTGCGAGCCGGGTAAATGCATCCGCATCAGTCGAACTCGTTCAGCATTTTCATGAAGTTTCGCTTGCGCTTGAACTCGGTGCGCAGGGACTCGACGTATTCCTCGAATTCCTGCCGGCCTCCGAGCCGCGCCATCAGGTCCTGGATCTTGCGCACGAGTCTGGTGGCATCGCGATAGGCGGCGTTGTTCGTTTGTTCGACCAGTTGCCCGACTTCCTCCTGATAGATCTCGATGGCCTGGCGGGGGTGCTCCTCTTCGCGCAGCGAGGCAAGTTCGAGCCACTGGCGCCCCCCGCACCCGTATTCTTGAGCGGCCTTCCAGGCCGCGTCGGTGGCGTTCTCCCACAGGTAAACGGCCACGAGATCGCTTCCGGGCGCCGTCCGCCGCCAGCGGCCCGCGCGCCCGTCGGCCTCGGCGCGGCGGCGGTCCGCGTCTTCGGTCAGGAGTTGTCGAGCCCGTTCGCGCCATCGGGGCCAGTCGCCTGCGCGTTCGGCGTGGGTCTTTATCTTTTCATACGGGCGCAACCCGGGCCCTTCGACAAACTGTGGCCACATCAACTCCATCGCCTCCGCGTGCCGGCCCCGGCGATGGTATTCGTTGGCGAGGAACTCCCCGAGTCGCGGGTCAGGGTGCTCAGGGAACGCCTCGAGCCCCTTCCGGGCCCACTCCATCGCCTTGTTATACTGACGGGCCTTTCTGTACACCTCTGCAACCTGGAGATAGGAATACGGAGCGGACAGGTCGCGGCTCTTGATGGCGACCCGCTCCTCCACGTCACCGCTCGCCTCGGCCAGCGTCTCCATGATCCGGGTCAGCATGTACCGCCGGTGGTCGTGCGACCTTCGCTCGCCGGGTTCGAGCGGGGCCAACTCCTCCCACTGTTCCTCCGCCAGTTTGCGGTACTCGGCCCGCCCTTCCTCGCCGAGCACGTCTGCATAGACGGCGACCGCCCCCGAAAAGGCGCCGAAGTCCGACGTGAGCTCGCGGCGAAACAGCCGCCCGGCCAGTTCGCGCGGATCGGGCTCGGCGGCCAGGCAGGCCTCGTGGTGGAGATCCTGAAGCCGGTAGAACACGTCGCCCAGCCGGCCATCCGAGTCGTCCACGTAGCCCAGGGCGCCCTCGACCTCCTCGATGGCGTACTCGCTCAACTCGACCACTTCTTCGGCGTGACCGTCCCGGAGCAGATCCTCGACCTCGTCGACCACCTCGTCCACGCCTGCAGCGAAGGCGTATGCGGCGCCGTAATCCACGAAGTCCATCGAGGACGTGGCGGCCCGGATGGCGCTCTTGAACGCATCGACGTTCAGGCCTTCGTCACTTTTGAGGGCTGCCCGGGCGATCAGGCGCCGGAGGAGGCTGTCGTCGGCCTTTGCCTGTGAGATGATGATCTCGACGAGTTCCTCGGTGTCCTCGTCGCGCAGACAGTCGCGGATGGACTCGATGTCGGTGACGGCCGGATCGATGTCGCCCGCTTCGGTATCCGGTTCGGACGAGGGCCGGCCCTCTCCGCCCAGTTCGCGGATGCCCGTTTCCAGGCACTCCAGGCCGGTCGCCACGCAGTGCTTGCAGAACACGCCCCGCTCGCCCATCGGACAGGTGCAGTCGCCGTAGAGCCGGCCCTCGTGGGCGTACAGTTCCACCTGGTATTCGTGGGTCCCGACGACGCGGGCGGTCACCGCCCCCTCGTCGACCATCAGGCGAAACACGCGGCCCTGCTCGAAGTATCCTACGCCGCGATCCCACGAGCCGGAGTCCGTGAGCGCTCGCAGCGTCTCCCGGGTGATGGGCAGCGAATTCATGCTCTGCTCTCCGCAAGCGCCAACGTTCCCCGGCATCATAGCGGCTGCGCCGCCGAAAAACCAGACCGAAGTGGTAGGAACCCGGCGAACGTCGCCCGGCGTGGCCCGTTTGTCACGGCGCCTCGCGCGCCGCGCGGCTCACGTCCCCTGCCTTCAAGAACGGTATTCCGGGCCGGGCGGGGTGGGAAGTAACCGAGGAATGGTAGGGTGCATCAGGACTTGCGTTTCTCGATGCCTCGAATCAGGCCGCTGATCATCTTTGCGATCGTCTCGAGCCCCTCCCGCAGGTCGGCGTGCTCCTCATCGTCGAGGAACCCCCTGCGCCGGGCGAGCTCCAACAGCGGTATGCATTCCTGGACGGATCCGCGAGCGATCGTGAAGAAGTGGCGGCGGTCGGCCTTGGAGAAGCGACCGTTCCCTTCGGCGATATTGGCAGCAATCGAAACGGAGGCCCGGTTCAACTGGTCCGTGAGAAACGCATAGCCCCGAGGGAAATCTGATGTAAGGCTGATGATGCGGTCCGCGAAATCGACGCTTCTCTGGTACACCTCCAGGTTCTCGAACATGAAGGCCATTGTGGCGCGCCGACGAAGAACAGGTGAACAGACGAACAGGGGACCGCAGGGGAACGGCTTACACCGACCGGTGCCGCGGGCCAGCTCGAGCGAGCGGGCTCCATCAACTGTCTTCCTGATCTACTGTTCCCCT
>JAWODX010000025.1:0-7319 GCA_046483085.1 Planctomycetota bacterium | reverse complement strand
CTCCGAATCCATATCTTGTCTACGGGACGGTCTCGGACTCAATAGCACAGATAGAGGGTGAAAATGTGATCTTAGAAAACGAAAATACTGGGGAAACGATCTCGGTGGAAACGGACAGCAACGGGTATTATGAACTGAATATGGGTCTATTTACGCAAAACGGTTACGATTCAGGATTGGTGGATCTGACCGCCATGACCCTGGAGGAGCAGGCCACAATTCTCTTCAACCGGGTCATGAGCTCCAACAGCGCCGGGGATACCCTGCGACACGACCTTCCGAGGCCTGATCGTTCCGGCTTGACTGCTTTCCATCACAATTCCCGGCCCTCACAGAGGGAGGTGTCCCATGTTCCGGCGGATAGTTGCGCTCGTCGTGTGGAGCGCCGCGGCGCTTGCCGGCCAGGCGTACCCGGCCGGCATCGAGGCGCCCGGCGCGATCAACGCGGTCACCCTGTACCGCGGCCAGGCGCTGGTCACCCGCAAGATTCCCGTGAAGGCCGACCCGGGCTACGTGCAGCTCGTGGTCACGGGGCTGCCCGAGCGAATCCGGTCGGACAGCCTGTACGCCGCGGCCGACGCGGGGACACAGGTCCGAGCGGTCCGGTTCCGCCGGCGCGTCGTCGAGGAGGCGCCGCGGGCCGACGTCCGCGAGCTCGACAAGCAGCTCGAGGCCCTGGAGGCGGAATTGCGCCAGGTCGAGAGCGAGCAGCGGATGATCCGGCAGAAGACCGCGTACCTCGACCGGCTGGAGCAGTTCGCCGCGCCGACCGCGAAGGTCGAGCTGGCGAAGGGCGTGCTCAACGCGGAGACGCTGAAGAGCGTGACGCTGTTCGTCTTCGAGCAGCGGGTCGAGCTGGCGAAGGCGGGGCTGGCGGCGAGCGAGAAGCATCGCGAACTGAAGGAGAACCTGACGGCCCTCCAGCAGAAGCGGGCGCTGCTCACCCGCGTCCGGTCGCGCTCGGTCCGCGAGGCGATCGTGTTCCTGGAGAAGGGCAAGCCGGGCGCCACGACGGTGCGGCTGAGCTACCTGGTCGACGGTGCGACGTGGTCGCCGGCGTACAACGTGCGGGCGAAGCCGGGCCGCGCCCGGGTCGAGCTCGAGTACAACGCCGTCATCACGCAGATGAGCGGGGAGGACTGGAAGAGCGTCGAGCTGACTCTGTCGACGGCCTCGCCGCGGATGACGGCGGACGCGCCGATCCTCGCCCCGCTGCCGGTCACCCTGCAGCAGCGGCATGCGGAGACGCACCAGCTCGCCCGGATTCGCCAGCGGTTCTCCCAGGCGTCGGCGCAACTGCGGAAGCACGAGCAACGGCGCCAGAAGGCGTTCGACCGCGGCTCCCAGATCGAGGCGCAGTGGTGGCTGAACCAGGCGGCCCACGGCATCCAGGTCTGGGAGCTGTACGTCCCCGAGCCGCTCGCCCGGGTCGCCCAGGACATGGCCCGCCAGGAGTTCTCGGGGCTCAGCGTGAACTACGCGCTGCCCGGTCGGGCGCACGTGGACAGCCGGGAGGACCAGCAGATCGCGCGGATCGCCGAGCTCACCCTGCCGGCGGAGTTCACCCACGTGGCCGTCCCGCTCCTCACCGAACACGTCTACCGCCAGGCGACGATCACCAACAACGGGGACGTCGCGCTCCTCGAGGGCCAGAGGAGCGTCTACCTGAACGGCGATTTCGTGGGCAAGGGCACGGTCCCCATGGTGGCGAGCGGGCAGCGGTTCCTGGCCGGGTTCGGGATCGCCCCGCAGTTGCGATCGTGGCGCGAACTGATCTCGAAGGACGAGAACATCCAGGGCGCGAACCGCGAGGTGACCTACGAGTATCGGCTCGTCCTCGACAACTACGGGGACGATCCGACGCCGGTCCGGCTGTATGACCGGCTTCCCTACACGCAGGAGGCGATCCGGGTCACACGGATCGACGGCTTCGACAACCTGTCCAGGGACGCGGAGTACAACCGGGTCTTCAAGCCGCAGGGGATCCTGCGTTGGGACATCCTGGTCGGCAGGCACGCTGCCGGCGGCACGGCGAAGCTGGTCGAGTACGGTTTCCGGCTGGAGTACGACAAGAACATGGATATCACGGCGGCGACGGGCGACGAGCGCCAGGCGAAGATCAAGCAGATCTTCGAGAAACAGCTCCTCGCGCAGTGACGGCGGGTCGCCCGCGCCTGCCCGCAGGTAAAAAACGCACACGAGACCCTCCCGGAGGTCCCGTGTGCGCTGGTGGGGTGGACGGGATGGGGGTTCCCGTCACCGGAGCATCTTGTCGGCGGCTAGTGTCCCTCCGCCTTGGAGATCCGGACCGAATCCTTGAATGCGAACGTGATGTCCACGCGGCGGTTCTTCTTCTTGCCCGCCGTGCTCTTGTTGTTGGCGATCGGGTAGTCCGCCCCGAAGCTGCGCGTGATCAGCTTGCCCTGGGGCACGCCCAGCTTGACCATGGTGCGAGCCACGCTGTTCGCCCGGGCCATCCCCAGGCCGTACAGGTCGCCGTAGAGCGCCTTTGTGTACTTCAGCGGATCCGAGTCGGTATGCCCGTCGATGAAGACGAGCACGTTGCGGTCCAGGCTGCGGATCTTGTGGGCCACGCGCTCGAGCAGGGTTTCCGCTCTCGCGTTCACGTTGACCTTGCCGGACGCGAAGAGGATGTCGCCCTCGAGTCGAATCCCGGGCCGGCCGTCGCTGGTCACGATCGGGGTGCCGAGCCCGCTGAACGCCTCGACGAGCGAGTCCCAGCGTTCGTCCTTCACCTTCTCGCCGGTCTTGCGCTCCGTGGCCTTGGCCGCCACCTTCCTCTCGAGCTCGGCGAGTTTCGCTTCCTTGCTCTTCAGCTCGGTCTCGTACCTCGCGAGCCGGGTCGCCTGTTCTCGGTCCTCGATCTGCTCGGACGCCAGGCGCGCCTCCAGCTCCGACTTCTGCGTGGCGAGCTGCTTGTTCTCCTCCTGCAGCCTGCGGGCCAGCCAGGCGCTGCGCGACTCGATGCCCAGGCTCCGCAGGCCGCTCTGTAGAGTCGAACATCCGGTCACGGCCAGCAGCGCCCCGGCACACAGAACGACCCCAAACCACCTTCGCTTCGTCATATCGCCCCACCTCCACATCTTGCACTGGACAGCGGAATACACCTCAATCATCTGTCATCTGTAGTTCGTATCGACATGCGCGGGACAATCCTTTAACGGAATTTCCCGCTCCGGGGGAGAAAAGGCGAGATGGGGCGGTGTCCGCGGCCGGTCAGTCAGCGAAGGCGGAGGCCCAGATCGTCGCCCCGGACCTCTTCATCGCTCGGCCCGGTCTCGAAGACGCCGTCAGGCCCCGCCGAGAGGGCCCAGGCATAGGGGGGCTCGCGCGATCGGAGTCCTTCGAGAACGACGACGTACCGATGCCCCCACGGGTCGCTCCGTGACATGCTCATGTACGGGCCGTGCCAGCCGTCGACGTCCGCCTGGTTGATCGTCAGGAACTTGGAGATGTGGATCGCTTCGTCATCGTCTCCGTAGGCCCGCGCCTCCCCCCCGGCGGGGTCGCCGTCGGTGACCGCCAGGTTCGATCCGCCGGGCCACGTGCCGGTGTCCTTGTGGTACGTGGTGATGTCCGCTGCCAGCCGCCGCAGATCACCGAGCGCCCGGGCCCGGGCCGCCCCCAGCCTCCGTCCGCTGACCACCGGGACCGCGACAGCGACTGCCATCACCAACATCGAGCCGAGAATGACCAGTTGGACCGCCAGGGCGCCGCCGAGTCGTTCGTTCCTGTGTGCCTTCATCCTCTCGCCTCCTGAGCACTCCTGCTCGAAGGTCTGCCATCTTCGACCGCCTGTCAGACCGCAAGATGCATGCCGACACCGCGGAAAACCGGCCTGCGAACGGAGGCGTAAGGCTGTACCTCTTTGCAGTGCAGAGACTTACGGAAGTGGTGCCTGGCCGCCGTTGGCGGACACGGGAGCCGACGCCGGCAACGCGCGATGATGCCCCGCAGCTTCGGTGGCCGGCTGACGGAGCTAAGCCACTCGCACACAACGGCTTACGACACCCATTCGGATATGGTAGGAAAACCTACGCGGATTGTGGCTTCGTCAGGCGCCCTGCTCGGGCACCGGGAGGCCCAGCTCGGCCATAATGGCCTGCAGATCCTCCCAGGCCTTTCGCTTCTGGTCGGGGGACCGCAGCAGATAGGCCGGGTGATACGTCGGCATGAGCTTGGTGCCGCGCCAATCGGTGAACCGGCCGCGCAGCCGGCCGATCGACGCCTTCGGGTCCCGCAGCAGCCCCTTGAGCGCCGTGGCCCCGAGCGCGCAGATCACCTCCGGCTCGATGATCTCGATCTGCTGGACGATGTACGGCATGCACGTCGCCATCTCGGGGAGCGTGGGAGTGCGGTTCTCGGGCGGACGGCACTTGAGGATGTTGCCGATGTACACGTCCTCGCGCTCCAGCCCCATGGCGTGGATCATCTTCGTCAGGAGCCGGCCCGCCCGGCCGACGAAAGGACGGCCCTGCCGATCCTCCTCGCGGCCGGGCGCCTCGCCGACGAATACCAGCCGCGCGTCCGGGTTGCCCTCGCCGAAGACCAGCCGGTTCCGGCTCTCGGCCAACGGGCAACTGTGACAGTCCTTCATCGACTCGAACAGCTCGTCCAGCCGCGCCTGCTTGTCCGCCGCCGTCTCGTCCACGATGGCTGCCACCTCCTGATCAGGATCCTGCGACCGGCCGGCGGCCCGAACCGGGTAGAGGTCCGCCCCGAACCACTTCTCGAGTTCGACGCGGGCCTTCAGTTCGGAGAGGAGTCGATCGCGTTCGGTCTGCCGCGGCTCACTCGTCGTCAAAGCGTACCTCTCGCAGCAACTGCTCGCCTTCGTCCTCGCCGCCGCGCTGCTCCGCCTCGTGCTTCCGGAGCAGCCGGGCCCCGTTCTTCTCCCACCACGCACGCCACTTGCGCGGCAGGACGCCGAGGTCCTGGCCGGTGAATTTCTTGAGCGCGTCCTCGGCCGCCTGATTGAAGAAGTACTTGTCGGACCCGCGGATCACCGGCTCGACCGTGCCCGTGCCGAAGAGCAGGTGCCGGGTCGCCACCTCCCCGATCGTCGGCGTGCCCAGCACGCTGTTGATCCCCAGGTTCTCGATCCCGCCCTGCCCGTCGCTCATGAAGATCTCCACCTTCGGGTAGAGGATCTCGATGAGGAACGGGACGGAGCGGATGCTGCCGAGTTCGCCCAGCGCCACGGCGAGCCGATGGTAGACCTTCTCGGCGAATTTCTGGTCGTCGCGATCCTGAATCCGCATCAGCCTGATCCCTGCGATCACGTCGTACATCACCTCGCAGGCCCGCTCGTGGTCCAGCCGCCGGAGCGCGCTCAGCGCCGCCTCCCGCACCTTCCGGCTCGGGTCGTCGAGCAAGAGCTTCACCAGCTTGACGATCGCCCGGTCGTACTTCATCGCGCCGAGCGACGAGCAGGCGGCCAACCGGATCGGCACGCTGTCGTGCTCCAGCAGCGCCTCGATCCGCCACGCCAGCGCCTGATCGTCGAACCAGCTCAACCACCGGTGCCACTTCTCCGACTGCTCGGGCGCCCCGAACCGGATCCGCCCCACCGCGTAATCGATCGTGCGCAGGAGCTTCCGCTTCCGCTGCGATTCCGCCCGCTTCTCCGCCTCCTCCCGCGTCATCCACTTCCCGTCCACCTGGACCATCCCCCGCGCCTTCATCGCCTGCTCGCGCGTCGCCCAGCCCTTGTCGGTCCGCACGTATCCCAGCGCCTTGCGGGCGCGCTCGTGATCCGGGTCGATCTGGATGGTCCGGATGAACTCCGCCCGCATCTCGTCCCGGAGGCGGTGCCGCTCGCACCACACGCCGAGCGCGTAGTGCCCCTCCGCGTCGTCCGGCGCCAGCTTCGCCGCCATGTCCTCGTAGACGTTGCGTGCCGTCGGCCGCCGCTCGACCGACGCGATGTCCGCCTCGTCCACCGTGGTCACGATCCCGTTGTTGATCGTGCGGATCTGGACCCGGCCGTCGGCCTGCTCGACGATCTCGCCTTCGATCCGGCCGCCCGACTTCAGGTGGATCACGTCCGCGCGGGCGCCGCCCGCGCAGACCAACAGCGCCGCGACCGCGCACACCAGGATCTCGGAGAGGTCGCTCATTACACTCGATTATACACCTGCCCGCTTCGACCTACAACAAAATGTGTGGGCGAGCCGCGGGCCGCTCAGACCCGGTCGATGGGCTTGCCGCCGTGCGTCTCGAGGAACTCGGCGTGGTGGGTGCGCCCGGTCTTCCGGAGTACCTCGCAGTACATCGCGACGCTGTCGCGCGTATGATAGGGCCCCCCCTCGCGGATCACGTTCCACATCGGGTCGACGTTCTGGTCGGAGGTCCCCATCATCTCGGCGTGCCAGCGCTCCAGGAGGGCGAGGCCGCGGTCGCGGGCCGCCGGGTTCTCCCCGGCGAGGTCGTGCAGGAGATGCGGGTCGGCCTCGACGTCGAACAGCATGACGGCGGGGAACCGCTTGAGCCCGGTATCGTACGTGCGGATCAGCGCCCAGCGGTCCCATCGGACCATGCGCTGGCAGGCCCAGCAGCCCTGGCTCGTGACGACCACGCCGCGGCCGGTGCCCTCGCCTGCGCGGAGCTCGTCGGCGAAGCTGCGCCCGTCCCACGCCGCCGGCGTCTCCATCCCCCACAGGTCGAGGATGCTGGCGGCGACGTCGGACTGGTAGTAGAAGCCGGGCAGGACGGCGGGCCGGACGCCCGGCCAGCGGAGGACGCAGGGGACGCGCGACGTGATCGGGTCGGCGGTGTGATGGTCGCCGTAGATGTTGAGCTCGCCCTGGTTCTCGCCGTGATCGGAGCTGACCAGCACCGCCGTCTCGTCGAGGATGCCCAGGTCGTCCAGCTTGTCCATCACCCGGCCGATGAACATGTCCGCGTAGTGGATGCCCGTGTCGTACCCGTCGATCCATTTCTTGTAGTCTTCCAGCGTGCGGATCTCGGCGGGCAGCCGCGGCCATTTCTCGGTGTCGTTCGGCCCCCAGCCGGCGACCTCGCGGGCGCTGTGCGGGCCGTACCCGCTTCGGTGCTGCTCGATCAGCTCGCCGGTCAGCCAGTCGGGCGGCGGGTCGTCCTCGAACGGGTTGCCGTATTCGACGGGGGTGCGATAGCGGGTGTGCGGGTCCCAGCAGTTGACGTGCAGGAACCAGTCGTCGCCCCTTAAAAATATTGTAGGCGATTTCTTGGATCTGCTCGAAACCTCGGTTGCGGTTTATGAAAGAAACGGCGATTATGCCCTGGGCATATTGTCTTCTACCTGGTGCAGGTTCATG
>JAWODX010000590.1:0-6473 GCA_046483085.1 Planctomycetota bacterium | reverse complement strand
CCGCCGGGCTGCGCAAAAGGCGGCAGGTCTCCGGCTCCGTGGACTTCTACGGCCAGCTCCGGACGCACGAGTCGGTCCGGCGGGCGGACGCCGCGCTGCTGATGCTCGACGCCGTGCAGGGGATCGGGCGCCTGGACAAGAAACTCGCCGCGTCCGTCTGCGACGAGCACAAGCCCTGCGTGATCGTGGTCAACAAGTGGGACCTGGCGGAGGGGGTGGACACGGGCGAGTACCTGGCGTACATCTCGCAGTGGCTGCCGGGGCTCGCGTTCGCGCCGGTCTGTTTCATCTCGGCGCTGCGCGGCGAGCGGGTCGGGGAGACGATCGACGTGGCGCGGTCGCTGTGGAAACAGGCGCGGACGCGCGTGCCGACCGCGGAGCTGAACAAGGTGATCGAGGATCTGAAGGGGCTCCGCGCGCCGACGGCGAAGGCGTCGCGGCGGCCGAAGATCTACTACGGGACGCAGGTCGACACGGCGCCGCCGACGATCGTGTTGTTCGTGAACTCGCCGCGCAATTTCTCCGGCGGTCACCGCCGCGCCATCGAAAACTTCTTCCGCGAGCGGCTCCCCTTCCGCGAGATCCCCATCCGCGTCCGGTACAAGATGGCCAAGGGGCGGGACCGGGAATAGACGGGGCGGAATGGTGGACCGAGCCGGAAGGCGGGCGTCAGCCCATGAGGACCTCGACGCGGTGCTCGCCCTGCATGGGTTCGATCCGGACGCCGTCGATGGGTTCGCCGTCGACCTTGACCTCCTTGACGCCTTTCTCGACGCGGTCCGGATTGTGGAAGGTGACGTGGAATTCGCCGCCGCGCCAGCGGCGATGGACCTCCCACGTCTCCCAGCCGGGGCAGGTCGGGTCGATGACCAGGTGCCCCAGGTCGGGGATGACCCCGGCCATCCACTCGATGGCCCGCCGGTACCAGGCGAGCGAGCCGGTGAAGTTGGTGTAGAGGTGCTGGCCGAAGTGGGGGTGGGCCTTGCCCACGGCGAAGTTCGTCTGCTGGTGGAGCGGGGCGGTGGTGATGTCGGGGATGCTGGCCTCGGGCATCGTTGCCTTCAGCGCGTGGCAGGCGTCGGTGCCGCGTCCCAGCTTGATCATGGCGGTGGCGAAGAAGCTCTGGCCGTGGGTGTAGACGGCGCCGTTCTCGAACATCCCGGCGCGGATGTCGGCGATCCGGCCGACGTGCTTGCTCCGGGCGGTGTAGGGCGGGTCGAGGAGCAGGTGGCCGATGGGGGTGTCGAGCTTCGCGATGGCGGCGAGCGTGGCGTCCTCGCGTTCCGCCGCCTGGGCCACGCCGCTCAGCAGCGCCCACGTGTTCGAGTTCAGGTGGATCTTCCCTTCGGGGTTCTGGTGCGCCCCGATCGGGTTGCCCCGGTCGTCGAACCCATAGACGTAGTGCTGGCCCTCCCAGGCGGCCTCATTGATCGCGTCCGTCATCTCGTCGATCCACCCGGTCAGCTTCTCGACGTCTTCTTCGTTGCCGACGTACTCGGCGATGCGCCGCATCTCCTTGCTGAAGTAGACGAAGGCGAGGGACAGCCAGACACTGACGCCCTGGCCGCCGCGGCCGATCCCGTCGAGCGCGTCGTTCCAGTCGCCGTGCCCCACCAGGCACAGGCCGTGCTGGCCGCGGGACTGGTAGCAACTGTTGAGGGCAAGCATGGCGTGGTCGTAGACGCTCGCCTTCTTCTGCGACCGGAGGAACGGCACCTTCTCGTCCAGGATGTCCATGTCGCCGGTGTCGCACAGGTACCGCAGCAGGGTGTCGACCATCCAGACGGCGCTGTCCATGTACATGCGCTCGTCGTGGCCGCCGCCCTCGAACCGCTCGTACTGGCGGACGGCCCGGCCGTCGGGAAGCTGATACCGGAGGGCGTTGAGGAACTCGACGCGCACGAACTCGGGGTCGAACGGAGTGATGCTCATCAGGTCCTGCAGGACGTCGCGGTACCCGACCTTGTCGAGCGCCCTCGTGAACCGTGCCGTGCAGCTCGCCTGGTACTTCGACCAGACGTTGTAGAAGCGGTCGAACTCGTCGTCGCCGGTGCGGATCGTCTCGGCGGTGATCTTCCCGCGCCAGTCGTTGCCGAGCCGGACGAACTCCCGCTGGGCGTTGTCCCGCTCGAAATACTTCCGGTGCAGGCCGCGCATGTGCTCCTGCCGCCGGCCCTCCTCGGGATCGGTCTTGCCGACGAGGAGGCGGAGCGACACGCGGCCCTCGGGCGGCAGCGTCAGGTCGAAGTGCATCGCTCCGACCAGGCCCATGTAGGGCTGGATGCCCCGCGAATTCAGGCAATGGCCTTCCATCGCGGCGTGGGGCAGGACGTACTTCGCGGCCCCGCCGGTAAACATCTCGGCCGAGAGATCGAACGAGGCGAACTCCCGGTCCGCCATCATCAGTCCCGACCGGGGCGCCTTGTTGTTCTGGTCGTTGTTCTCCGCCGTCAGCGCGTTCAGCTCGGGGTGCACCTCGCCGCCGCACACCACCCGCGGGTCGAAATAGTAGCCCGGATAACTGTCGATCCCCCACTTCACCCAGGTGAAGAGTGAGATCTCGCGCGTCCGGTTCTCCAGGTTGTGCATCGAGATCATCCAGATCTCGACCGGGTCGTCGATGGGGACGAACGAGAGGATGCGGGACTCGATGTTGTTGCGCACGGCCGAGGTGACGATGTACCCGAGCCCCTGGTGGCATTCATACTGGGCATACCGCCGGTCGTGGGGGTCGGTCTGGGGGATGGCGTGCCAGCAGAAGAACGGCGTCCAGTTCGCGTCGCGGAAGTTCCCATCCGGCCGCTCCTCGCGCAGGACGAAGCCCCGGAAATCGTCCGGCTTCGGCGCCGTCGCCACGTAGTTGCGGTCGCCGTGAGACGTGATCGTCCCCGCCAGCACCGCGTCCACGCAGCAGAAGCCCGCGCCGTACTGGTCCCAGAACGACCCGAACATGTCCTTGTTCCGCGGATGGTTCGAGGTCATCAGGTGGAGGTACGGCCGGGGGGTGCCGAGCTTGTGGATGACGTGCTCGCCGCCGACGATGTGCCCGTCCGCCCGGACGTCGTGGAACGTGCTGTACCGCTGGCTGAGGGCGGTGATCTCCGACTCGTCCAGTCCGCGTGTGGGCGTCGTCCCCTCGTGCAGGTTCTCCTGGCATTGGGCGGCCAGCGCGTCGAGCCGGCGGCGCTCATCCCGCGATTCGACGTGTTTCAGCCGCCCCAGGGGGGCCGCAAAGATGCCCGGTGGTTTTGCTTTCGCGTCTGCCATGGCCCGGAAGTATAGTGAACCTCCCCAACGCAAGTCAAGGGAAAGACACGATTTTGTCGCGCGCACGCGAGTCAGTCCCAGCCTCGGATGAACCCGGCGGCGGTTGAGCGCATCGCTTCGCGACCGAGTTGACAACCGAAATGGGGTGAGTGGCGTGGCGCCGGTTTCTGCTTTCACGGGTGCTTGTCTTCGCGGGCAGGGATCCGGCCGGAGCACCGAGGACGACGACGAGCACGACGACGATTCCGGCCGGCGGCGAGGTGTAGCCTCGCGCAAGCCAGGTCCCCCCGTTCTGGTCACCGGCTCTTCGCGAGCGCCGGGCTTGACACCCCCGCCGCTTTCTGACACGATGCCGCCGGACCCGGCAAGCCCCTGTTTTCGCGGAGAGGACTTATGGACGAGCTGAAGCTGGGAATGATCGGACTGGACACGTCGCACTGTCCCGCGTTCACCAGGCTGCTGCACGACGAGGAGAGCCCGCACCACGTCGCCGGCGGCCGCGTCGTCGCCGCCTTCCCCGGCGGCAGCGACGACCTCGAAGTCAGCTACTCGCGCGTCGACAAGTTCACCGAACAGATGCGCGACGAGCTCGGCGTCGAGATCAGGGACTCCATCGAGGCCGTCTGCGAGGGCGTCGACGCCGTGCTGCTGGAGAGCTGCGACGGCCGCCAGCACCGCGAGCAGTTCGAGACCATCGCTCCGTTCGGCCTGCCGGTCTTCATCGACAAGCCGCTCGCCACCACGACCGACGACGCAAAGCGGATCGTCGAACTCGCGGACGACCACGACGCCCCCTTCGTCTCCAGCTCCAGCGCCCGCTTCTCGCGCGGCGTCGCCGAGCTCGGCGAGGGCCGGGAGGTCCAGGGCTGCGCTGCGTTCGGCCCGGCCGCCATCCTCGACGACTTCCCCGGCCTGTTCTGGTACGGCATCCACGTCGCCGAGATGATCTTCGCCAAGATGGGCCGCGGCTGCCGGGAGGTCACCGTGCGCAAGACCGACCTGGCCGACGTGGCGACCGGGGTCTGGGACGACGGCCGCGTCGGCGTCCTCTACGGGCACCGGATCGAGAAGGGCCCGGGCTTCGGCTGCAGCGTCTTCTACAAGGGCGGCGTCGACCAGGGCGTCGGCCGGAGCGAACCGCCCGGATACGCCCTCCTGCTCGAGCCTGTCCTCGAATTCTTCCGGACGCGGGAGGCGCCGGTCGACCCGTTGGAGACCGTCGAGATCGTCGCCTTCCTCGAAGCCGCCAACCAGAGCCGCCAGACCGGCGAGGCCGTGGAGCTCGCCGTCGAGTAGTGCTCCGTCGCTTTCTGATCCGGGGGAGCCAACGTCATACGGCCCTGACGCCGAGAACGCCGGGCTGGGGATCACTGGCCCATTGTCATGTCGATGACGGTGCGCGAGCCGTTGGCCCGGTAGATGGAGACGAGGGCCTCGCCGCCGTCGGTGCGGATCGTGTAGTTCCCCGGCGACGCCTCCTCCTGGGGGGCGCGGCCGGTGTAGGGGTTCACGAGGTCGCTTTGACTCAGGACCTCGGTGACGAGCTCGCGGATTCGCCGCGGCTCGGTGTCGGCCGTCAGGTCCTGCTCGTAGCCAACCATCTCGACGATCTGGACCGCGTGGCGCTGGAACAATCGAGCGCGCAATCGCGAACGCTGCACAATCGGGACGGTCGGCCAGCCCAGGAGGACGACGAGCGCGACGATGAGCATCGTCCCGGCGAGCAGCGGGACGATGCGGACCACGTAGTTCCGGACGCCGCGCGGGCGCGTCAGGTACCGCGCGAACCGGACCACGGTCAGAACCATCAGCGCGAGCAGTCCGGCCGAGAAGACCGTGAGGGCGACGGCCTTCGCGGCGTCCGACGAGTAGACCGTCCTCTGGTAAGGATCGGGGGCGCCCCAGTTGAACACGAGATCGTGTCGCATCTCTCTCGGCCGGAGCTCGCCGCTGAGCTGCGTGACGACGCACCCATGCCAGAACACCGGGAACAGCGCCTCCTGGGCGATCCAGCGGCCGAACCGGCGGCCGCAGTACGCGAACTCCGGGCGATGCTCGACGCCCCCCTCGCCGCCGGGCGGATCGCTCATCTGCTCCAGCGAGAACGTGTCGGTCAGCACGGTGTCCAGGGCGGGGCAGCGGGCGCCCGCGTCGCCGACGACCGTCAACTCGAGCCGTGTGGTTGAGTTCGCGAGGGCAGTGAGCCGCATGGGATAGACGGCCCGGTCGGCGGGGAAGACGATCTGGATCGGGTGCGGGACGCTCGTGCCGGGCGTGTCGCGTGGGAGCTTCGCCGCCAGGAAGCACCAGCCGTCGGCGATGTAGTCGAGCACGATCTTCCGGCCGTCCTGGGGGACCGCCGCGAAGCCGTTCGCGTCCAGCCAATCGTCCAATTGGTCCGGTGTCTCGGGTGTCAGGACGTGGACGCGATAGGAGCCGACATCGACGATGTCCTCGGCGATGCCCGCGCCCGGCGTTGCGGAGACAGCCGCCCCGCGCCCGGCGCGGCCCAGGGCCGGGAGGAAGAACGCGCCCACAACGAACAGTACGAACCCGACGACGAGGGCATGGTAGGCCAGTCGGAAGACCGGATGGTCGTACGGCCTCGCGGTGAGGGTGAGCAGGGAGAGGAAGACGATGATCCAGGCGGCGGTGGCGAGCCACGCGTACCCGTGGAACTCCCTGTGGACCACCCGCGGGCTGAGCGAGAGGGGCAGGGTCTTGAGCGCGCCGGCGGGGACAGGTTCGAGCCCGGTCGGCCGGGCGGGCAGCGGCACGACCCACGCGACCTCGGGCGAGTCCGACGAGAACGCCGACTCCAGGATCAGCGTCTCGGTCCCGTCGCGGAACGAGACCAGCGCCCGCTGTGCCGGGATCCCGGCGACGTCGACGTAGGCTTCTGCGGGGAAGTGGCAGCCGTCGGCGTGGGCGGAACCACACACGGTGGAGAGCATCAGGCCGAGTAGCAGGCGTCGCGTGAGGCGCAACAGGTCAGAAAACGACCGGTTCTGCATCGTCCATCCTCTCCTGCCTCGCACCATCCGGGCGTCCTCGCCAGACTCGGACCGCGCGGATTCGCCCGGATCGGCGCTCGGCTAGCACGACAACGCTGCTTTTCCTGGCTGCCTGCGCTCCGGCAGCCCCGCGCAATGGCCGGGCAGGCAGAAATGCCTGCCCCACCGGCCAGAGTCCGCCGCATCGGTGGG
>JAWODX010000435.1:0-9267 GCA_046483085.1 Planctomycetota bacterium | reverse complement strand
TTTACAAGACAATATTGTTACGGACTCAAAGGAGATCGTCATTATCGGTACTTTTCAATCGGCGTGAGCAGCGGAATTGAAGACTCTGGGCCCATAACCTCTTATTTCACCACCCGGTGACCAGCCCGTCGGCGTCGGGGTAGCTGGTCGCCGACGCGACCAGGCGGTACGACCGCTTCGTCGGCTCGAGCACGGCGACGCTGATGTGCTGGAAGTCCAGGAACCGCGAGATCTCGAACCCGATCACCTGGAGCACGTGGTCGAAGTCGTCGCTGGAGACCACCGACGTGCCGATCCGGACCAGCGAGTCGAGGCGGTCGGACTTCTCCTGCAGCGCCGCCTCCAGGCGGCGGACCGCCGCCTCCACGTTCGCAGGCCCCGCGTCATCCCGGTCGTGCTTCAGGTTTCGCTCATTCGTGGCGTGGCTCATGTGTCCCCCCGTCCGGTTGGCCAATCCCGGTCGGTCCCCTGTCAGTGTAGCGGCACACGCCCGGCGAGTCAACGCCCGATTCGGCCTTCGATCGGGACTCCCCCGGCGGCCGAGTCTCTGCCGGCGGTCGGGGAGCGGCCGGCCCAGCACGAGAACGCTACAAACTTACCGCAGAGAACGCCGAGATCGCAGAGAGTCTTTTGCGGATCCACACGTTCCGTCTGCCTGTCCCCCTTGACGACGATGACTCCCCGCAACAACCGGTCCATAAATCGTTCTCTCTGCGCGCTCTGCGACCTCTGCGGTCAGCAGAAACAGCGTGGTCGTTCTACCGACCGAGCGGGGCGCTCTCGCCGGCCGGCTCTCCGCCGCCTCTCGCACCGTGCTCCGGCTCGCCGGGGATGATTGCGCCGTGCTCTCGGAGCAGGTCGTGGATGTCCGGCATCGGCAGCGCCTCGGCGTCGCAGTCGCGCTCGGCCGCCAGCGCGGCCATCGCGCCCGCCGCCTGCCCCGTCGCCATGCACGTCGCCTGGACGCGGTACGCCGAGTTCGCCAGCCGGTCGCCGGCGATGGCCCGGCCGGCGACGATTACGTCCTCGATGTCCTCGGGCAGCATCGCCCCGCGCGGGATGGTTGGCAGGACGCCCGCCTCCAGCCCCCGGCCCTCGATGCCGTGCGGCAGGTGCAGGTCGATCGGATAGAAGCTGTAGCAGACCGCGTCGTCCCACGTCTTCCCCTTCTCGTAGTCGTCGAGGGTGATCGTCTTTCGGCCGCGGATCGTCACCGTCTCGCGGATGCCGCATTCCGGCGCCACGTTCGTGAAGCGGAAGTTCTCCAGGCCCGGCTGGGACCGGAAGAAACGGTAGAGCCGCATCAGCGCCCGCCGCCCCTCGATCTCGGCCTCCGTCTTGCCTTCGCTGGTCTCGGCGTCGACGTCGCAGATGTGCGTCCGGTTCCCGCCGTACGAGCGGAGCCACGTCCGCGCCGGCGGGTCGCTCCAGCCGAAGTCCTCGATGCGCACCTCGCCGCGCTCGATGGCCTCGGCCGCGGCCGACTCGATCGCGTCCATGTCGAGGTCCTCGAACCGGTATCCGGCGCCGTGAGCGACGATCGTGCCGGGCTGGAGTTCGTCGTGCCGGACGACATCGCAGCCGACGAGCTGCGCCGCGTTCGCGTCGCCCGTGCAGTCGACGATCTGCTTCGCCATCACGTCGTCCAGCCCCTCCTTCCCGCAGAGCGTCATGGTCCAGTCCCTTGCCTTCGCCCACACGACGGCGGGCATCGTGTGGAAGAGGATCGTGGCGCCGGACTCGAGCACACACTCGTCGGCCAGCGCGGCGAAGACCGGGATGTTGATCCGGAAGTGCCGCGGCAGTCGGCGGTCGTCGGTGTCCGGCACGAACTCCGGCACCTCGTCGCCCGCCAGCTCGATCGCCCGGGCCACGAGGTCCCAGCCGATCCCCGCGATCACCTGCGTGCCCCGCGCGTGGAACTGGGCCGGGAAGTTCACCCCGGCGGTCGTCATCTGCCCGCCGAGCAGGCCCGTCTTCTCGACCAGCAGCGTCTTCGCCCCGGCCCGGGCCGCCTGGGCCGCCGCGCAGATCCCCGCCGGCCCCCCGCCGATCACCGCCACGTCGAATGCGCTGTCTTTCATCGCACGATCCTCTTGTTCGCGCCCGATCGAATCGAGACATCGGGTTGTATTATCGCCGCCGGGAGGCCGGGCGCAAGGCGCGGGCACTCGGGCACGGGCATTGCCCTCGCGCGCCCCGTTCTCCCTCATGTCCGTTGTCCATCGGGGCCGCGCTCGGCGTGCCGCAGGGCCCGAGTACCCTGCGCCTGTGGTTCCGGGGCCCGCGCGTCACCCGGGAAGGGGCGCCGGTCCCATGATCCGTGTACGCCTCGACAGACGCCGCGCGGTTGCGCCGGCCGGCGCGGCCCCGTACACTATCGGACGGCGTTTCGACAGGGCGCGTTCGGGACAGGGACAAGGAGGGTCTGTTATGCGCACGTGGAAAGTGGTGGCCGCGATGCTGCTGGCGGGGCTGGTCGGCTTTGCTCTTCCCACCCGGTCGCAGGATCAGACGCGGGTGGGCGCGATGGTCGATGTCACGGCTCTGGCCAAGAAGATCGACCGGATCCCCGAGGAGATTCAGACGCTCCAGAAGCAGACGAGGGAGCTGAAGGAGGCGGTGGAGGAGAGCAACAAGACGCTGGCAGTGATCGCCGCGGGCGTCGGCGTGATGCGCGAGCCGATCCGCTGGGAGTACAAGTTCGTCCGCAGCCGCAGCGAAAAACTCGCCAACAAGGAAGGCGCCAAAGGGTGGGAGCTGGTCGACATCTTCAAGGAGGAGTGGTTCATCTTCCGCCGGCCGCTGCCCCCCCGCAAGCTCGGAGAGCCGGAGGAATAATCAACTCACCGGAGGAAATGCTCATGCTGGCACAAGTCGTCCTGACGGTCGCCGAATCGAAGCGGCTCATCGCGAAAGGGGTCCCGGCCACCCCGTCGGTCAAGAGCGCCCTGGCCGAGGGGACGGTGGCCGTCGCCACGGGGAGCACCAACGCCTACGTGGTCGAGGAGCTGCTCGGCGAGCCGATCGAGAAGAACCGGTACATGACCGGCGCGACCCTGCCCGCGGGCGTGGAGCGCGGCGGGCTCCTCTCGCGTGACGTCCCGGACCTCGTGCTCAGGAACGGCGAGCCGGTCGAGGGCGCGTCCGCGACCGGCGCCGTCCAGGACATGGGCCCCGGCGACGTGTTCGTGAAAGGCGCGAACGCCATCCACTACGAGAGCGGCCGGGCGGGCCTGCTGATCGGGCATCCGACGGGGGGGACGCTGGGCGCGACCATCGGCACGATCATCGCCCGGCGCATCCACCTGGTCGTCCCCGTCGGTCTCGAGAAAAACGTCGTCCAGCCCATCGAAGACCTGTACGACGCCATCAGCTCGGACCTGGACTACGACGGCCCGACGATGTGGCCGTTCGACGGCGAGCTGGTCACCGAGATCGAAGCGGTCGAGACGCTGACCGGCGCCCGCGCGATGCAGCTCGCCGCCGGCGGGCTCGCCGGCGCCGAGGGCGCCGTCCGCCTCCTCATCGCCGGCGACCGCGACGAGGTCGAGGCCGCCCTGGCACTCGTCGAGTCCGTCCACGGCGAGCCGCCGTTGGTCACCCGCCCCTGACGCCGCCGAGAGGATCGAATGCTCAGCCCGGGTGCCGCGCTGGCCGCGACCTCGCCACGCCATCTCGAGGCGCTCGCGCACGACCTGAAAACCCTGGCCCGCGGTCTGCTCGTCTTCTTCACCGCGCTCGATCGGTACCAGGTGCTCGGCCTGCCGCTCGACCGCGTCCTGCACGTCCTGGTCGCGGCCGGCGTCTTCCTCGTCGCCGCGCGGCTCCTCCGCCGCCGGGCGGCGGCACTGATCACCCTCGGCCTCATTCTCGCCAAGGAGGCGTTCGACGTCCCCGCCAAGCTCAAGCTGCTTCGGGGCGTGCACCCGCCGACCGTCACCACCGACTCGATGTGGGACGCCGCCGCCGGCCTGCTCGGGCTCGCCGTTGCCTTCGGCCTGGTGACCCTGCTGGGCGACCGGTGGCGGACCACGCCGCGACGCGAGCGGCGGGACCCGCTCCCGCCCCTCCCGCTGCTCGAACTGCCCCGCCCCGTGTTCTATCCCGCCGCCGCGCTCACCGCCCTCGTCTGCCTGGGCACGGTCGCGGCCTTCGAACTCCACGCCGTCGGCCGCGGTGTGGGCTCGCTCGCCTGGGTGCCCCACCTGGTCGTGGCCGTCTGCACCGTGGCGCTGTGTCGATGGGCCGGGCCCGGCGGCGCCCTGGTCGCCGTCGTCGCCGTCCTTCCGTTGGTCAACGTCGTGCATCGGGCCTACTTCGCCGATCCGCTGAACGCGGGGAGCACGGCGATCCTGATTCTCGTCTGCTGCACGGCGGTGCGAGCCGTGCTGCGGCGCCGCTCCGCGCTCTACGTCCGCGGCGCCGACTGGGCCGTCGCCCTGTTCGCGCTGGTTGCCTGCGCCGTCGTCCTGGCCAACGGGCTCCGGCTCGGGTGGACATTCGAGCGGGCGCTGCCGTCGGGGGAGGTGGTGGAGAAGCTGCGGGCGTACTGGCTGATCCCGCCGTTGACCGGGCTGGGCATCTACTTGGCCGCGCGGAACGCATTGACGACCCGCAAGGCGCTCGTCCGCGCGTTGGCGGCGTTCGCCGCATCGTTCGGTCTGATAGCGGCGATTGGCATCGTCGAGTTCTTCACGCGTCCGTATCGCCCGGAGGTCATCCCGGGCGCGCTGTTCGGCGAGGCGCCGGCGCTCGGCGTCTACCTGTCGCTCTGCACGCCGCTCTTCGTGGTACTCGCCGTCCGCGGCGGGGTCCGGCCGCGCTGGCTGTTCGCGGTGGCGGCGACGCTGGGCCTCGTCTGCGTCGTGCTCACGTTCAACCGCTCGGCGTGGGCGGCCACGGGGGTCGCGACGGGCGTCGTCGTGCTGCTGGTTCTCTGGCGGCGCGACTGGGTCCTGGGGCTGGCGTGCGCCGCGGCGGCCGGCTGCGCCCTGTGGGCGGTGGCGTGGAGCGTCCGCTACACGTTTGAGCGCAGCGAGCGGCCGTACCGCACGCGGGTCGTCCGCGACGCCGCGTCGGTCTTCCTGCCCGGCGAGTACGATCGGTCCCGGGCCCGGGTTGTCCGGCCGGCCGAACAGGAGTTAAGCCGGTCGCCGCTGCTCGGCGCGACCGGCACGTCGGCGCACACCCTGCACCATTCGCTCGCCCTGAGCTACGGCATCCCCGGGGCGATCCTGCTGGCCGGGGCGGTCGCCGCCGTACTGGCCGGCGGCTGGGCGGGAGCGTGGCGCAGCCGGAAGCCGCTGGCGGTGACGGTCGTCGTCGGTGCGACCGGATGCGTGCTGGCCGCGGCGCTCAACGGGATGGGCTGGTCGACCCTGCGCCGGTCGTCGATGCAGCCCTTCTTCTGGTTCATCCTCGGCCTCGTTCCCGCGGCCCTCTGCGCGGTGCGGGAGCCGGCGAGGCCCCCCGCGCCCCCGCCTCGGCGGAGGCGCCGCCCGCTCAGCCGGGAGGAGCGGACCGTGCTGCTCGTCGCGCTGCTGCTCCTCGCGCTCTCCGCCGTTGGCGTCGCCGTCCTCTTCGCTCTCGACTGAGGCCCGTCGGCCCCCGCTATTCGTCGCCCGTGTCGGCGAGGTGGTCGTCGAAGCTGCCGCTCCGGTAGCCCTGGAGGTCGAGGGTCACATGCCGGAATCCGATCTCTCGGAGGCGGCGTGCAATGCGGCCCGCGGTCTCGGGCGCCGCAGCGTCGGGGACGCGGCCCGGCTCGACCTCGATCCGGGCGACCGATCCGTGGTGCCGGACGCGACACTGGCGGAACCCGAGCTCGCGAAGGAAGTCCTCGGCCGCATCGACCATCCGGAGCTCGGCCGGCCGGAGCTCGCGGCCGTACGGGATCCGGGTCGCCAGGCACGCGTACGCCGGCTGGTCCCACGTCGGCAGGCCGAGTTCGCGCGAGAGCCGGCGGAGGTCCGGCTTGGTCAGGCCCGCGTCTTGGAGCGGCCGGAGTACGCCCAGCTCCTCGGCCGCCCGGGTGCCGGGCCGGTACGCGCCGGCGTCGTCGGCGTTCGTCCCGTCCGCCACGTGCTCGATCCCGTGCTCGCTCGCGACCTCCGCGACCCGGGTGAAGAGCGCCCGCTTGCAGTGATAGCAGCGGTCGGGCGGGTTCGCCGCGATCCGGTCGACGTCGAGCGGGCTCGTCTCGATGACCACGTGCCGCGCGCCGATCTCTTCCGCGAGCTGCTTCGCGGCGGCCAGCTCGAACGCCGGCTGCATCTCGGACGTGGCAGTCACCGCCAGGACCCGGTCGCCGAGCACGCCGTGCGCGACCCGGAGCAGGAGCGTGCTGTCCACGCCGCCGGAGAATCCCACCGCGAGCGACCCGAGGTCGCGCAGGGCCCCCTGCAGCCGCTGGTATTTCCGCTTCAGTTCCTCGTCCACGAATGCGATTCTATCGGGCGCGGCCGGGAACCGTCAACGCCCGCTCGGCCGCGCGGAAGGCCAAGGGTGGGAGCGCGGGCGAGGCCACGGAACTTGAAAGGCCCGTGGGTTTGGGGTACACTCGCTTGCGAGGGGGCCATAGCTCAGTTGGGAGAGCGCGGCCTTTGCAAGGCCGAGGTCACGGGTTCGAATCCCGTTGGCTCCACCATCGTCGGCGACCGGCCGCGCGCCGCCCGGGCCGGGTCAGCTCGAGGAGAGGTGTCCGAGTGGCCGAAGGAACACGCTTGGAAAGCGTGTGATGGGGGAACCCATCCGCGGGTTCGAATCCCGCCCTCTCCGCCAGCCTTCACGGACAGGCACGCCGCCGAATTCCGACCACAGCTCATCGATGACGACATCGGCGTGGCCCGCGGTCCGGTTTCCGATTGCGCATGAGTCGGCCGGCTCGTCCAGGGTGAAGAACTTGGCGGTCAGCTCGATCGGTGACCAGCCCTCGTCGCGGACGTCTCGCTCCGGCGGCGTCCGCCATTCCCGCCTCGGCTCGACGGCCGCAGCTCCGCGACCGCCCGGCCCGTCGGACCCGGCGCCGAGCACCCCCCAGGCCTCACCGCCGTCGATGCGGCTCCAGCCCGCGACGGAACCCGCGGACGAGACGACAGGCTCCTCCGGGGCCGGCGCGGCCTCCGCCCCGGACGTAGTCAGTCCGCTGGCCGGGCCGCCACCGGCCTTGGCGAGCAGGGGTGGCTCCGAGGCGCCGGCCGGCCCGCCCAGCCCCGACACGTGGACGTCCGACTCGCCCAGCGCCTGCTCCTCGCTCAGGTTCCCGGTCGCCGTGTCGATGGTGTAGACTTTCGTGGTGCCGGCGGCGTTCTCGCCTATGACGTAGAGCGTCCCGGCCTCGGGGTCGAGCGACGTCTGGTGCTGCCACGTGGCGAGGTCGCCGACCTCTCCGATCTTCGCGACGCTCGCGTCGCTCGGGTCGATGCGGTAGACGGCTTCGGCCGAGGCGCCCGCGTCCCACGCGAGTGCGATGACGTCGCCGGACTCGACGCCGGCGAACGTGAGCTCGGATACGGCGAGCGTCCCCGGGCTGGCCACGCTGCCGTCGGCGAGGTCGAAGGCGTAGAGCTGGTAGTCGCCGGCGGCCGGCCCGCCGGCGGCGTAGAGGGTCCCCGCCGCGGCGTCGAGCGCGCTCTGGCCGTGCCACCAGTCGAGGTCGCCCAGCTCGCCCAGGGCCGTGATCCGCGCGGTGCCCGGGTTGATTCGGAAGACCTTCTGGGCCGAGGCGCCGGCATCCCAGCCGAGTGCGATGACGTTGCCCGCGGCGTCGAGCCCGGCGAACGAGAGCTCCGGCTCGGTCAGCGGCTGGTGGTCGAGCAGCTCGCCCGAGATGGTGTCGACGGTGTAGAGTTTGTAGGTTTCGGCGGCGGAAGTGCCCGCCACGCAGACCCGGCGGTGGTCCTCGTCGAGCGCGGTCTGGCCGTGCCACGACGCGAGGTCGCCCACGTCGCCGATCTTCTGCGAGCCGCCGGTCGCCGAATCGATGCGCTTGACCTCCTGCTCGCCGGCCGCACTGTTCCACCGGAGGGCGACGAGGTCGCCGGGGAGTTCGTAGTTGCCGAAGTCCGCCCCGGTCGCGCTTTCGCCCGCGGCGAGCGTGACCTTATGGGAGCCGGGCTGGCGGGCGTAGCGCCGCGCGACGATCGTCCCGCTGTCACCGTCCTGCCCGCCGCTCTCCCAGGCGACGACGAAATTGCCGTCGTCGTCGGTCGCGACGTCCGGCAGCCGCTGGTCGTTGGCGGTGGTGGTGTTCGCCCGGAGCTCGTAACCGAGCGCGCTGCCGTCGGACCGGTATTCCTGGACCTGGACCGCGTGGCCGCTGCCGTCCTGCCCGTCGCTCTGCCAGGCGATGACGAAGTCGCCGTGGGCGTCGCCGTCGATGCGCCCCCGCCACTGGTCGCCCGGGGTGTATGCGTGGACCTGGAACTCGTCGCCGTTGGTCGATCCGTCGGCGTTGTACATCTGTGCGTAGATGCCGCCGCCGTCGCCGTCCTGGCCGTCGCTGGTCCAGGTGACGACGAACGTGCCGTCGTCGAAGAGGACGACCGACGGCCGGCGCTGGTCGCCGGCGGTCGTCGTGTTCACGCGGAACTCGCCGCCGTCGGCCGCGCCGTCGGCGCCGTACCGCTGGCCGTAGACTCCGTAGCCGCTGCCGTCCTGGCTGTCGCTCATCCAGACGGCGACGAACTCGCCGCTTTCGTTCATCGAGGCGCACACGTCCGACTGGGAGCCGGCCGTCTCGGTGTTGATGCGGAACTCGGAGCCGAGCGTTGTGCCGACGGCGTTGAACCGCTGGCCGTAGACGCCGCTCAGGCTGCCGTCCTGCCCGTAGCTCGACCAGGTGACGAGGAAGTTGCCGTAGGCGTCGGCGGTGGCGTTCGGGAGGTACTGGCCGGGGGCGCCGCCGCCGGTCTCGGTGTTGACGCGGAACTCGCCGCCCCGCGTCGACCCGTCGGCGTTGTGGACCTGGGCGTAGATGCCGCCGGCGTCGCCGTCCTGCCCGTCGCTCTGCCAGGCGATGACGAACGAGCCGTCGTCGGCCATGGCGACCGACGGCCGGTACTGGTCGCCCGTCGTCTCGGTGTTGACGGTGAACTCGTCGCCGTTCGGGGTTCCGTCCGCGTCGTACATGCGGGCATAGACGCCGAGGCCGTCGCCGGCGACTGTGAAGCGATGATCGTGTTCGTCGCGAACGTCATCGTTTCGTATTTTCCATCCCTGATCTCCGATTCGGACGGCGGCGGGACCTGAACGTCTGGATAGACG
>JAWODX010000430.1:0-3772 GCA_046483085.1 Planctomycetota bacterium | reverse complement strand
GTTCGTCTGTGCGCACAGACGAACACTTTCCCTCCGCGCCCCCGAGTGACTTCCGGGCAGACCGCCTCGGGGTGCGTCAACGGATTATGGTTATCCACGTGGCGCAGGGCGGGAGCGCCGCTTCGTCCGAGTCCGGATCGGGATCTCGATCGGATTCCCCCTCTGCCGACACGTTGGGGTAACGCGGGGGGCGCGTGTGGCCCGCGAGCCGGGCGGGCCGGTGCCGGCCGCGAACGGTCTCATTGAGTCAAGGGGGGCTCGGGGGCAAGTGTCCGTCTGCCCGGTCAGACGGACACTTCTCCCCGGCGGCACCGGTCCATACCGTACGATCCCGCGCACTGGGCCTGTGCGGCGTGCTCACCGACGCGTCGCATCCGCCTCCCCGGGACACAGGTGGCCGAACCTCCACTCCGGCGGGCGCATACCCCCTTGCCACGAACCCGGCCGCGCTCTCGGCCAAACCATAATATCTTGACGGACCCCCGCCTCGCCAGCGCCCGCGCTCCAGCGGGCCGCCTCACTTGCCCTCGCGTTCGTACCCCGTATAATCCCTGGCAAGGCCCGAAGACAGGTCCCGGCCAACTGAAGGAGTGTTGCGTTGCCAACGACGTTGAAGGTCGGCGTGATCGGTGCGGGCGGCATCGCGGGAGCTCACATCAAGCGCCTGAAGGCGATGGACGACGTCGCGGTCACCGCCGTGTGCGACATCCGCGAGGGCGCGGCGCGGGCGAAAGCCGAGGAGTTCGATATCCCCGGGGTGTTCACGGACTACGTGGATCTCCTCGAGCGGAGCGACGTGGAGGCCGTCTCGGTGTGCACGCCGAACTTCTTCCACGCCGAACCCACCATCGCCGCGCTCGAGGCGGGCCGGCACGTCATCGTCGAGAAACCCATGGCGATGAACGTGACCGAGGCGCAGGCGATGGTCGACGCCGCCAACAAGGCGGGGAAGGTGCTGACCGTCGGCTTCCAGCTTCGGTACAGCCCCCGGGCGCAGATGCTCAAACGCGCCGCCGATGACGGCCAATTCGGAAAGGTGCTCTATACACGCTGCCAGGCGATGCGGCGGCGCGGCATCCCGAACTGGGGCGTGTTCGGCCAGAAGGAGCTCCAGGGCGGCGGGCCGATGATCGACATCGGCGTCCACATCCTCGAATGCGCCCATTACGTCATGGGCAAGCCCGCCCCCGTCGCCGCCTCCGGCCAGTGCTACACCTACATCGGCAACCAGAAGTCCGAGGTGCTCTCGGTCTGGCCCGACTGGGATCACGAGAGCTACAACGTCGAGGACCTGGCGGTCGGGCTGATCCGGTTCGACAACGGCGCGACCCTGGTGATCGAGTCGAGCTTCGCCGCGCACATCGAGAAGAACGTGTTCACGTTCCAGGTGATGGGCGAGAAGGGCGGCGGCCTGTACGAGCCGCCCACCCTCTACACCGACCTCGCCGGGACGATGTTCAACCTCGAGCCCGCCTTCCTCGGAAAGGACGACCCCTGGGAGCTCAAGATGAGCGACTGGGTCGAGAGCGTCCGGACGGGGAAGAAGCCGATCGCGTCGGGCGAAGACGGGCTCGCCGTCCAGAAGATGCTCAACGGGATCTACGCCAGCGCCGAACGCGGCGGGGAAATCGCGATCCGCTGAGGTCGAAACCGCGGACGCGAGCATGGCCTTGGCGTTGCGCATCAATATCCGGCCGTCGCCTCACCGACAGGAACCCCCTCTCCCTTGCAGGGAGAGGTCGGCCGCGTCAGCGGCCGGGTGAGGGTGAAAGCCAGGCATCAGAGCGCGCGGCTGGCCAGCTTCAGGACCGCACCCTCACCCCGCCTCTCCCTCTGGGAGGGAGAGGGGTCGCGATAGCGGATCACGGAGCAGGCCGCCGCGTCCCAGGCACCGTCGGCTGAGAAGATGCGGGCAATGAGAAGGTGAGCGCGTGAGACAGGTGCCGTGAGCAAGCTGAGTACACTCATTCTGATCGGCCTGCTCGCGCTCGCCGCCCCGGCGGCGGCCGCGGCGGCCGAAGGAGAGAAGCCCGTGGACGTCGGCAGCCGGCGTGAACTGTTCGTCGACCGCCACCTGATCGAGAAGCTCGGCGGCGGCGCGGCGCTCCTGCTCCACAGGCCCGCCCGCCGCGAGGTCGTGCTCGAACACGACGAGCCGTGGGAGGGGAACACCTCCGGCTACCACACGATCTTCAAGGACGGCGACGTCTACCGCATGTACTACCGCGGCTGGCACTACCTCCTCAAGGGCAACGAGGTCAAGGACGGCAAGGAGGCCCATCCGCCGGTCGTCTGCTACGCCGAGAGCCAGGACGGGGTTCACTGGACGAAGCCGGAGCTCGGGCTGCGCGAGTTCCGAGGCTCGAAGAAGAACAACATCATCTGGACGGGCGCGGGCACGCACAACTTCGTCCCGTTCAAGGACGCGAACCCGAAGTGCAGGCCGGACGCGAAGTACAAGGCGGTCGGCGGGCTCAAGCGGATCGAGGGCGGACTTGTCGCATTCAAGTCGGCCGACGCCATCCACTGGCAGCGGATGGCCGAGGAGCCGATCCTCACCGACGGCGCGTTCGACTCGCAGAACCTCGTCTTCTGGGACGCCGTGCGCGGCGAGTACCGCGCCTACTACCGCGACTTCCGCAACGGCGTCCGCGACATCAAGACCGCGACGACCAAGGACTTCCTCCAGTGGCCGAAGGGCCGGTGGCTCGCGTACCCCGGCGCACCGACGGAACATCTGTACACGAACCAGGTCCAGCCCTACGATCGCGCCCCGCATCTCTTCGTCGGGTTCCCGACTCGGTACCAGCCGAAGCGCGGGAGCCTCGTCGAGGGCCTGTTCGTGACGAGCCGCGACGGACGGACGTTCCATCGCTGGGGCGAGGCGATCATCCGCCCCGGCCGCAACCGCGACCGCTGGCACAACCGCAGCAATTACATCTGGCTCGGACTCGTCGAGACGAAGTCGGGCCTGCCCGGCGGCGCGGTCGAGCTCTCGCTCTACTCGAACGAGCGGTACTACAAGGGCAAGGGCGTCAAGACCCGGCGCTACACGTACCGGCCCGACGGGTTCGTCTCGGTCCACGCCCCGCTGCGGGGCGGGACCGTGCTGACGAAGCCGCTCACGTTCGCGGGCAAGACGCTGCGGCTGAACGCCTCGACCTCGGCGGCCGGCTCGGCCCGGGTCGAAATCCGGCGTCCGAACGGGAGGCCGGCGAAGGGCTTCGCCGCCCAGGACTGCGACGTCATCTACGGCGACGAGCTCGATCGGGTCGTCACCTGGAACGGCAAGTCCGACGTCGGCTCGCTCGCCGGGAAGCCCGTCCGCATGCTCATCACGTTGAAAGACGCCGACGTGTACTCGTTCCGGTTCGCCAGGTAGCGCGGGAGAGGACCCGATGGCAGACGAAGCGCCGGCTCGCCCGAATATCCTTATCTTCATGACCGACCACCAGCGGGCGGACACCGCCCTGCCGGAGCATCCGGCGCCGACGCCGAACCTCGACCGGCTCGGCCGCGAGGGCGTGACGTTCACCCAGACGTACTGCTCCGCCCCGCACTGCTGCCCGGCACGCGCCACGTTCTGGTCCGGGCTCTACCCGTCGCGGCACGGCGTCTGGAACAACGTCTGCAACGAGCAGGCGCTCTCGAAGGGCCTCGCAGACGGCGTGCGGCTGTGGAGCGAAGACCTGGCCGACGCCGGCTACGCCATGCACTGGCTCGGGAAGTGGCACGTCAGCGTCGAGGAGTCGCCCGCCGACCGCGGCTGGAC
>JAWODX010000383.1:0-4185 GCA_046483085.1 Planctomycetota bacterium | reverse complement strand
GAGGGGCCCGGGGAGAAACCGCTTTTTCAAAAGGGGTTTCTCCCCGGGCCCCTCTTCCTCAAAACTCGGGGGAGATGCGGTTGACAAACCGCATCTCCACAGAAGTTCTTGGAGGGGGTGCGGGGGAAACCTTCTTTCAAGAAGGGTCCCCCGCGTTCCAATCGGAGGGGCCGCCACGGAGGAGTTGGTGTTGGCGCAACTGGCCGGGTACGCGCTGCCGTTTTTCGTCCTGCCGCTGGCCGCCTACCTCCTGGGCGCGATTCCGTTCGGGCTGGTTCTGTGCCGGGCGATCAAGGGCATCGACATCCGCGAGCACGGGAGCCGGAACATCGGGGCGACGAACGCGGCCCGCGTCTGCGGCCTCCCGTTCTTCTTCGCGACGTTCGCGCTCGACTTCGCGAAGGGCCTGGCCCCGGTGCTCGCCGGCGGGGCGTTCGCCCGCTGGTGGCTGGTCGGCTACATGGAGTTCGATCCGGCCACGTCGCTCGAGTGGCTGGCCGTCGTCTATGGCGTGGCGGCGATCGTCGGCCACACGGTCCCGGTCTACGCCGGATTCCGGGGCGGCAAGGCGGTGGCGACGAGCTTCGGGGTGTTCGTGGCGCTGGCGCCGTGGGCGGCGCTGATCGCGCTCGGCGTGTGGGGGTGCGTCTTCCTCGCGCTCCGCTACGTCTCGCTGGCGTCGATGCTGGGGGCGGTGGCGGCGCCGGCGGCGTATGCGCTGCTGCGCCGTGGGGCGCTCTCGGAGCACGTCGCGGTGTTCGTGTTCACGGCGGCGGTGGCGGTGCTGGTGGTCGTCCGGCACCGGGCAAACATCGGGCGGCTGTTGCGGGGCGAGGAGAGCCGCGTCCGGTTCGGCAAGAAGAGATCATAGACGCAGATGAACGCAGATACCGCAGATGCCTCTGGCCCGGTCTTTCCTGCGCTTTACATCTGCGTCCATCTGGGTTAATCTGCGTCTGGTGTTGCTCGTCTGTGCTATCTGTGTCCTCTGCGAAATCTGCGGACTGTTCATCTTACGATGCGTATCCTGCTGACCAACGATGACGGGATCTTCGCACCGGGGCTGCTGGCCCTGCGCCGGCGTGCGGCCGAGCTGGGCGAGGTGTCCGTGGTCGCGCCCGCCGAGCAGCAGAGCGGCGCCTCGCACTCGATCAACCTGACCCGGCCGCTCCAGGTCCGGACCGTCCATCGGGACGGCCGGCTCCTCGGCCACATGGTGCGGGGCACCCCGGTCGACTGCGTCAAGCTCGCCGTCGCCGAGATCCTCCCCGAGCCGCCGGACGTCGTCATCTCGGGGATCAACGACCGGGCGAACTTCGGGATCAGCGTCCTGTACTCGGGCACGGTCGGCGCGGCCGTCGAGGCCGCCCTGATGGGCATCCACGCCGTCGCCGTCTCCATCGCCGAGGACGGCGAGCCGGACCTCGACTACGCCGCCGAGGTCGCCTGCCGGCTCGCCGCCGAGGCCGCCGACCACCCGCGCCCGAAACCCGTCCTCCTCAACGTCAACGTCCCCGCACTCCCCCGCGACCGGATCAAGGGCCTCAAGTGGATCCGTCACAACGTCGCGCCCTACACCGAGCGGTTCCGCCCGCTCGGCCGGAAGGGCGACTGGGACCACTACCAGATCTACGAGGTGACCGGCCCGCGCCACCAGGTCCGCGGCGACGACGTCGCCGCACTGATCGACGGCTACGTGACCGTCACCCCGCTCCGGGTGGATTTCACCGACCAAGAGGAGCTCGACTCGCGCTCGACCGGCTGAACGGCCGCTCAGAAGAACGCGGCCACCGCGATGATCAGCCAGGTGACACATCCGATGACCACCTTCGCCAGGAAACCGCCGACCGTCCCGACCCCCGCGCCCACGCCCGAGCGGTGCGCCTCGCGGACGGTCCGGCCCGCCGCCGCCTCCATCGCCGCCGCGCCCAGCCACGCCCCGGCGCACGCGCCCACGAGCGACCCGACCACCGGGACCGGCACGACGAACGTCGCCGCGATCGCACCGCCGATGCTGCCGACCACCGCGCCCAGCGCGCCCCACCGGCTGCCGCCGCCGCGCCGCGAACCGACCGCCCCGGCAATGAACTCCAGCACCTCGCTCAGCACGGCCAGCGCCAGAATCGCGACCAGCACCGCCGGGCCGAACATCCGCTCGTCCCACCGCCACCACCCCACCAGCCCGGTCGACAGGACCATCAGCCAGATGCCGGGCAGCCGGAACAGGACGAGCGCCAGGCCGACCAGGTTCCACAGAACCAGGCCCGCCGCGATCAGGTACGTCATCGGGCGATCTCCTGCGAAGCAGCCGGACGCGCGCTTGTCTCCGACGCCCCGGATTCTATCACGCGCAGCCGCGGCCGTGTAGCCGCACGCTGCGGGGGCGTGGCTCGAAGAGCGGCCGTGAACCGAGAAACGGAACGAACGCGATGATCGAGATCGACGGGTCGTTCGGCGAGGGCGGCGGCCAGATCCTCCGCACCTCGCTCGCCCTGTCGCTGGCGACCGGGCGGCCGTTCCACATCAGGCACATCCGGGCGAGCCGCTCGAAGCCGGGGCTCCGCCGCCAGCACCTCGCCGCGGCCCGGGCGGCCGCCGAAATCGGCCGGGCCGAGACGGACAGGATGACCCTGGGCTCGGGCGAGCTGACCTTCGTGCCGACCGCGATCCGGCCCGGCTGGCACCACTTCTCGGTCGGCACGGCGGGGAGCGCCACGCTCGTGCTCCAGACCGTCCTGCCCGCGCTCCTGACCGCCGACGGCCCCTCGTCGCTTACCCTGGAGGGCGGCACCCACAATCCGTTCGCCCCGCCGTTCGACTTCCTCGCCCGGACGTTCCTCGCCCTGGTCAACCGGATGGGGCCGGCGGTGGCCGTCGAGCTCCAGCGGCCCGGGTTCTACCCGGCGGGCGGCGGGCGGTTCACCGCCGAGATCGAGCCGGCCGGCCGGCTGGAGCCGCTCGCACTGCTCGACCGCGGCCGCGAGACCGGGCGCCGCGCCCGGGCGATGGTCTCGGCCCTGCCCGTGCACATCGCCGAACGCGAGCTGCGGGTGGTCAGCGGCGAGCCGGGCTGGGCCGAGGCGGAGGGCTCGGTCGAGATCGTCGAGGATCCGGCGGGGCCGGGGAACGTGCTGCTGCTGGAGCTGGGGTTCGAGCACGTGGTCGAGGTGTTCACGGGCTTCGGCCGGCGGGGCGTGCGGGCGGAGGCCGTCGCCGGGCAGGCCGCGGCCGAGGCGCGCGAGTACCTCGACGCGGGCGCGCCTGCCGGGCCGCACCTGGCCGACCAGCTCGTGGTCCCGCTGGCCCTGGCCGGCGGCGGCTCGTACCGCACGGTGCCGCTCACCGAGCACGCCCGCACGAACATCGAAGTGGTGCGGGCGTTCCTGCCCGTGGACGTCGGCGTGGCCGACGCGGGCGACGGGACCGTCGTGGTCGAGGTCCGGCCGGCCGGCTGACGGTGCCCCGGGGGCGAGTGCGTCGGCTTCACTCGGCATCCGGATTTCCGAAAATGAGAATACGGCGCGGAGGGTCCGCGCCGCGCCGGCCGTGGCTTGACCGCGGTGCGCGCGGTCAGATAGAATCACCCGCCCTGGTTCGGGCGACCATGCTCCTGTAAGGGACCCCGCCCTTGTGGTTCAACTCGTTCGATTTCGCCGTCTTCTTCGTCATCGTGCTGGGGCTCTACTGGGCTTTCCAGCGATGGCGGCGGCACGGGCTGCGGGCGCAGAACGTCATGCTGCTCGCCGCCAGCTACTTCTTCTACGGCTACTGGGACTGGCGGTTCCTCTCGCTCATCCTCATCTCGACGCTCGTCGATTTCGTCGCCGGGCTCCGGATGCAGGAGGCGATCGAGGCGGGCGGGCCGGACAAGGACCGGCGCAAGCGCCCCTGGCTCGTCGCCAGCATGGTCACCAACCTCGGCCTGCTCGGGTTCTTCAAGTACTTCAACTTCTTCGTCGGCTCGTTCGAGGCGGCGTTCGGCGTCGACGCCCACGCCCTCCACCTCGACCTCGTCCTGCCCGTCGGCATCTCGTTCTATACGTTCCAGACGATGAGCTACACCATCGACATCTACCGCGAGCGGATGCGGCCGGTCCGCGGCTGGATCGGGTTCCTCGACTTCGCGCTCTTCGTCGCGTTCTTCCCCCAGCTCGTCGCCGGCCCCATCGAGCGGGCGTCCGCGCT
>JAWODX010000365.1:0-6479 GCA_046483085.1 Planctomycetota bacterium | reverse complement strand
TCGGGACCTGCCGGCGGACTCGGCTGTCCTGGGCACGCCGGCCCGGCCGCACCTCCGCGCCGCCCGCTGCATCATGGCCGTGCAGAAGCTGCCGGAGCTGCGCCGGCGCGTGCGCGACCTGGAACACCAACTCTCGGCCCTGCGTGAGCCGGTGGAAGAGGAAGAGGCGGACCGGTGAAGCGACTTCAGCGAACCATCGAGCAGGCCGTCGAACTCTCCGGCGTCGGCGTCAACAGCGGCCAGGAAGTCCACGTGACGATGAAGCCGGGCCAGGCGGGGACGGGGATCCGGTTCGTCCGCGTCGACCTGCCTGGGAGCCCGGAGGTCGTGGCCACGCCGGAGAACGCCACGAGCCGGCTGCGGCGGACCGCCCTGCGCAAGGACGACCCCGAGTCCGGCGGCGCCGAGGTCCAGCTCGTCGAGCACGCTCTCGCCGCCCTGTACGGGATGGGCGTCGACAACGTGGTGATCGAGCTCGACCAGGTCGAGCTGCCGGTCGGCGACGGCAGCGCGAACCAGTTCGTCGAGGCGCTGGAGTCGGCGGGGATCGTGGAGCAGGACCGGCCTCGCCGCGAAGTGATCATCTCCCAGCCCATGTCCATCTCGGCGAAGGAGGCCAGCATCGTCGCCCTCCCCGCCGAGGACGGGCTCCGCATCTCGTTCACCCTCGACTTCCGGCCCGTGCTCGGGCCCCAGTACGGTTCGTGGGAGATCACCCCGACGGTATTCCGCGAGGAGCTCGCGCCCGCCCGGTCGTTCTGCATGGAGGACGAGATCGAGGAGCTCCGGTCGCGGAACCTGGGCAAGGGGGCCACGTACGAGAACACCCTGGTGTTCAACCGGGACGGGATCATCGAGAACACACTCCGGTTCGAGGACGAGGCGTGCCGGCACAAGATGCTCGACATCCTGGGCGACCTGTGCCTGACGGGCGTCGACGTGAACGCCCACATCATCGGGATCAAGTCGGGGCACGCGCTGAACGTCCGCCTGGCCGAGCGGGTGCGGCGCATCCTGCTCGAGCGGGTGGCCCCGCCGCGGAAGGCGGTCCTCGACGTGCGGGCCATCCAGACCGCGCTCCCCCACCGCTATCCGTTCCTGCTGGTGGACCGCCTGGTCGAGCTGGTCGACAACCGGCGGGCGGTCGGCATCAAGAACGTGACGATCAACGAGGAGTTCTTCCGGGGGCACTGGCCGGACCAGCCGATCATGCCCGGCGTCCTGCAGGTGGAGGCCATGGCCCAGACGGGCGGGCTGATGTTCGCCCGCCGCTGCGCCGAGCAGAACAAGCTGGCGGTGCTCCTGTCGATGGACAGCATCAAGTTCCGCCGGACCGTGGTCCCCGGCGACCAGCTCGTGCTCCAGATCGAGGCGACCAAGGTGCGCGCCCGGACCGCCCAGGTCCACGGCATGGCCCTCGTCGGCGGCGAGGTCGCCTGCGAGGCCGACATCACCTACATGCTCGTCGACAAGCCCGCAGAGCCCGACGACAGCCTCTTGTGAAAAGGACCGGATCTTGGCTACCATCCATCCCACCGCCATCGTCAGCGCCCGGGCCGAGCTGGCCGACACGTGCCGCGTCGGACCGTACTGCGTGATCGAGGGCGAAGTGACGATCGGCGACGGCACCGACGTGGGGCACGGCTGCCACATCACCGGCCGCGTCAGCATCGGCCGCGACAACGAGCTCTACCCCTACTGCTCCGTCGGCACGGCGCCGCAGGACGTGTCATACGGCGGCGAGACGTTCGCCGTCGAGATCGGCGAGCAGAACGTCCTCCGCGAGTTCTGCACCATCAACATGGGCACGCCCAAGGACCGCAAGGTCACCAGCCTGGGCGACCACAACTACCTGATGGCCTACTGCCACGTGGGCCACGACTGCGACGTGGGCAACCACGTGGTGATGATCAACAACGTCGGGCTCTCCGGCCACACCCGGATCGAAGACCACGCGATCCTCAGCGGGCTGACCGGCGTCCACCACTACGTGACCGTCGGGCAGTACGCGTTCATCGGCGGGATGTCCCGCATCATCCAGGACGCCCCGCCCTACATGATCACGGAAGGCAACCCGTCGCGCGTCCACCGGGTCAACGTGATCGGCCTGCAGCGGCACGACTTCTCCGAGGAGAGCATCGACGCGCTCAAGCGGGCGCACCGCCTGCTCTATCGCTCGAAGCTGACCCGCGTCGAAGCGATCAACATCCTGGAGGAGCGGCCGGAAGAGCTCACCGCCGAGGTCAAGCACCTGATCGCGTTCCTCCGCGACCAGATGAACGGCCGGCAGGGGCGGCAGCGCGAAATCCGCCGGATTGGGGACACCCGTTGACCGGCGACGGGCCACTCAGAACCGCCGTGGTCGGCGTCGGGCGCCTGGGCAGCTTCCACGCCCGCGTCCACGCCGAGCTGCCCGAGGCCGACCTCCGGTACGTGGTCGACGTGGACGCCGACCGCGCGGGCCGGGCCGCCGGCGAACACGGCGGCCGGCCGGCCACCGACCACCGCGAGATCATCGACGAGGTCGACGCGGTCAGCATCGCCACGCCGACCTCCTGCCACCACGAGATTGCCCGGGCCTTCCTCGAGGCCGGCGTCTCGGTCCTCGTGGAGAAGCCGATGACGGTGACCGTCGGCGAGGCGGACGAGCTCATCGCCATCGCCGCCGACCGCGGCGCCACGCTCCAGGTCGGCCACATCGAGCGGTTCAACCCCGCGTATCGGGCGATCCGAGACGTCCTCCACCAGCCCGCGTTCATCGAATGCCACCGGCTCAGCCCCTACCCGTTCCGGTCCACCGACGTGAGCGTGGTGCTCGACCTCATGATCCACGACCTCGACCTGATCCTGGACGTCGCGGGAGTCGAGCCCGACTCGGTCGAGGGCGCCGGCATCCCGATCCTCTCGCAGGGGACGGACATTGCCAACGCCCGCCTGCGGTTTCGCACCCCCACCGGCCGGCCCGGCTGCATCGCGAACGTGACCGCTAGCCGCGTGTCCCCCCGCTCCATGCGCCGCCTCCGCGTCTTCCAGCCCGATGCCTACATCTCGATGGACTTCCTGGTCAGGAAGGTCCATATCTTCCGCCGGAGAGACGACGTGGACCTGTCGGCCGCGCCGGAGGAGGAGCTGGCCGCCCTGGCGGCCATGCCGCCGGAGGCCGCGTTCGGCCGGCTGCTCAAGGTCCGGTCCCTCGACCTCTCGGACACCGACGCCCTGCGGGACGAGGTCCGCGCCTTCCTCCGCGCCGTGCTCGACGGGAGCGAGCCGCCGGTCACCGGCGAGCACGGCCGCCGGGCGCTCGCCCTCGCCGTCGAGATCGACCGGGACATCCAGCGCTTCGTCCGCGCCCGCACGGAATCCTGATCCCTCCGGGCCGCCCCGCTTTTCGCGGGCGCGGCCCTTGCCTGGGCCCGGCGGCGCCCGTAGAATAAGGCATCGCATCTCGGCAGCAGGGCAGGAGGATCATGCGGGAAGACAAGCTGTTGATGACGGGCAACGAGGCGATCGGCGAGGCGGCGATCCAGGCCGGCGTCGACGCCTATTTCGGATATCCCATCACCCCGCAGAACGAGCTGACCGCGTACATGTCCCGCCGCATGCTGGAGGAGGGCCGGGTCTTCATACAGTCGGAGAGCGAGCTGGCCGCGATCAACATGGTGCTCGGCGCCGCCGTCTCGGGCAAGCGGGCGATGACCTCGTCGTCCAGCCCGGGCATCAGTCTGAAGCAGGAGGGGATCTCGTACCTGGCGGGGATGGAGCTGCCGGCGGTGGTGGCGAACATCGTGCGCGGCGGGCCGGGGCTGGGCAACATCGCCCCCGCCCAGAGCGACTACTGGCAGGGGACGCGCGGCGGCGGGCACGGGGACTACCGGACGATCTGCCTCGGCCCGAGCACCGTCCAGGAGTGCGTCGACCTGGTCTATCTCGCGTTCGACCTCGCCGACCAGTACCGGAACCCGGCGGTGATCCTGGCCGACGGCCGGCTCGGCCAGATGATGGAGCCGGTGAGCTTCGACCACCTGCCGCCGCCCAGCCCGCCCGACAAGCCCTGGGCGCTGACCGGCGCCAGCGGCCGCGAGCAGCAGAGCATCAAGTCGCTCTTCCTCGACCCCGACGTCCTCGAAGCGCTCAACCTCCGCCTGGCCGAGAAGTACGACGAGATCGAGCGGAACGAGAAGCGCTGGGAGACGGTGCTGATGGACGACGCGGAGATCTGCATCGTTGCCTACGGGACCTCGGCGCGGGTGTCGAAGGAGACGATCCGCCGGGCCCGGGACGAGGGGATTCGGGTCGGGCTGATCCGGCCGATCTCGCTCTGGCCCTACCCGTACGAGCCGGTCCGCGAGGCCGCGGAGACCGTCCGCTTCTTCCTCGTGCCCGAGATGAGCCTGGGCCAGATGATCGAAGACGTCCGACTCGCCGTCGAAGGAAGATGCCCCGTGTACCACACCGGGCGGGTCGGCGGGAACGTGTCCACCTCCACGGAGATCCTCGATGCCCTCCACGACTGCTGCGAAAAAGTCTAAACGACCGCGCGGGTACAGCCGCCCCGCGTCGCTGACCGACGCGGCCACCCATTACTGCCCCGGCTGCGGCCACGGCATCATCCACCGCCTCATCGCCGAGGCCCTGGACGAGCTGGAGATCCGCGAGAAGGCCGTCGCGGTGGCGCCCGTCGGCTGCGCCGTGCTCGCCTACGACTACTGGCGGATCGACGTGAGCGAGGCGCCGCACGGCCGCACCCCCGCCGTGGCCACCGGCATCAAGCGCGTCCAGCCCGACAAGGTCGTCTTCTCGTACCAGGGCGACGGCGACCTCGCCGCCATCGGCACCGCCGAGATCGTCCACGCCGCCAACCGCGGCGAGAACATCTGCGTCTTCTTCGTCAACAACACCGTCTACGGCATGACCGGCGGCCAGATGGCCCCCACCACCATGCTCGACCAGCGCACACAGACCACCCAGGGCGGCCGCGACCGGCAGGTGCACGGGAACCCGATCCGGGTCTGCGAGCTCCTGGCCACCCTCGACGGCTCGGCCTACCTCGAGCGCGTCGCGCTCAGCTCGCCGGCCAACGTCCGCAAGGCCAGGCGGGCCATCCTCAAGGCGTTCCGCACCCAGCTCGCCGGCAAGGGCTTCTCGCTCGTCGAGTTCCTCTCGCCCTGCCCCACCTACTGGCGGATGACCCCGGCCGACGCGCTGAACCGCATCGACGACGTCCTGGCCAAGATATTCCCTCCCGGCGTCTTCCGGGACACCACGGCGGAGGAGTGACGATGGGAGCGGCACAGAACGAGGCGTCGAGCCGTGCGTCGAACGTCCTGATCGTCGATGACGAAAAAGAGCCGCGGCAGGCGCTCGCCCTGTTGCTCACCAGTGCGGGGTTCAACGTGTCGCGGGCGGCGGACGCGGAGACCGCGGTGGAGCAGCTCGCCGGCGGCGACGCCGGCCTCGTGCTCATCGACGCGGACATGCCCGGCGTCGACGGGTTCGAGCTCTGCCGGCGCATTCGCTGCGAGTACGGGGCCGACCTCTACCTGATCCTCCGGAGCAGCAAGGAAGCCCTGTTCAGCCGCGAGCTCTCCATGGACGAGGGGGCCGACGACTTCCTCATCGTCCCCCACTCCGACCAGGAGGCGCTGGCCCGCGTGGAGACCGGGCAGAAGATGAAGCAGCTCCAGGAACGGCTGGAGCAGACGAACCGCTCACTCGCCCTGGTCGACACGACCGACCCGCTGACCGGGGTGTACAAGAAGCGGCGGACGGACGCGGAGATCCAGGAGGAGCTGGAACGCGCCCGGCGGTACGGCCGGTCCCTGTCGCTCGCCATCGTGGACATCGACAGCTTCCGCGACCTGAACGAGAAGCTCGGCCGCTCGGCGGGCGATCGCGTCCTCAAGGAGACCGCCCGGCTGCTGAGCGGCTCGCTCCGCCGGAGCGACATTCTCGGCCGGTACGGCGGCGAACAGTTCGCCGTCATCCTCCCCGAAACGGGCCGCAGGCAGGCGCTCGGCGCCGCCGAGAAACTGCGGAAACTCGTCGGCGACACCCCGATGACCGTCGCTGACAAGACGGTGCACGTCACCGTGAGCGTCGGGATCGCCACGTTCACGAGCAACAATTTCGACCATGCCGACGGGTTGGTCGGCGCCGCGCAGCAGGCCCTTGGCGGCGCCAAGCAGGCCGGCCGCAATCGTTGTGTGGCCCATGCCTAGCCACGGCGCCCGAGCCGCCCCGGCACAGCGACAACGGGAACGGACATGCGGGAACGAGCGATTATGGCGGGGTTCGGCGGGCAGGGCCTGATGTTCCTGGGCAAGCTGACCGTCAAGACGATGATGGACGAGGGGATGCAGGTCACCTACTTCCCCTCGTACGGGGCGGAGGTGCGCGGGGGCACGGCGAACTGCCACGTCATCGTGTCGTCCGACGAGATCGCATCGCCCATGGTCGAGGAGGCCGACACGCTGGTCGTC
>JAWODX010000308.1:0-8045 GCA_046483085.1 Planctomycetota bacterium | reverse complement strand
CCGGCACAGCTCGCGGCGCCACCGGATCCGGCCGCTCGCGCTGTCGAACGCGATCAGCCCATACTCGGTGTCCGTGTGCGTCTCGCCCTGGATGTTGTCGAGGATGTACGGCGCGAAGACGGTGCGCGGCCCGCCCGCCGGAGCGACGAGGAACCGCATCCGCGCCTCGTCGGCGGTCGACGCGACCATCGGGCCGTACGCCCAGCGAAGCTGCCCCGTCACCTCGTCCAGCGCGACCAGCGACGGCCCGCCCTTGTACATCGCCGTGAAGACCAGGCCGTCCTGCACCAGCACGTCCTCGTACGGGTACTGCCGGAGCCAGTCGTCGTGCCAGCCCGCCCGGCCGCCCAGGTCGTTCTTCCAGCGGAGCGCGCCGTTCAGGATCGAGCGGCAGTAGACGATGTTCTTGTGCCGGTAGATCACGCTGTTGCCGGTGACCACCGGGTGCGAGAAGACGATGCGATCGCGACGGGCGCCCGGCAGGATCTTCTGCCAGACCGGACGGTCGAGCGCCAGCGGATCGGTCGATGGGACGAAGGGCGCGTAGTCCTGCGCCGAGAGAGCCGGCGGGCTGCGGCGCTGGATGAAGGTCGCCGGCCGCTCGTCTTCGGCCGCGCCCAGCACCTTCCGCAACTGTTCGAGCTGGGGCGTCGACAGCCGGCCCGGCCTCTTCGGCGGGCGCAGTGTCGGCGGCTCCTGCCCCAGCATGCGATGGCACAGCCGGACCTTCAGGTTGAGCTCGGGCGTCCGGAGCTCGGGATACGGCAGGAACCTTCGGATGGTGTCGAACCGCTCCAGTGCGGCGAGGTGATGCCCGGTGTCGAGCGACGCGTTGCCGAGCTCCATCAGCGCCCGGCCGCCGTACGACGTGGCGAGCATGGTGTCGACGATCTCCGACAGGCCGATGAGCGAGTGCTTCCGCCGGGCCGACTCGAACGCTTCCTTCGCCGCCGGGTCATGCAGCGTGCGGTAATGCTCGAGATGCTGCGGCGGGAAGTTGAGCAGCCGCCGCTGGGCGTATTGCGATACGGGCACGAACACCCCGTACCTCGACACCCGGTACAGCTTGCCCGGGTAGCGGGTGATCAGCCGGTGATAGATCTGCAGCGCCTGGCGGTAGAGCCCCTTCTGTTCCTTCTCGACGCCGGCCTCGACGAGCGCGTTGGCCCGCGCGTCCTCCGGGAGCTGGTTCAGCGTGAAGAACGCCCCCTCGGACGACAGGCGCATCTTCTTGCGCGACACCCGCCAGTCGCGGAAGTGGTCGTTCTCGCGTAATGGAGCCACGTAGGCGGGCCGATAGCCCCGGTAGGAATCCTTGAACGGGTCCTTCGGCCGGTCGGCCCCGGCCGGGTTGGTCCCGGCTCCGCCGGCCAGGGCGGCGGCGGAGGCGGCGCCCAGGAACAGCAGCACCGGGTACAGGAGGTGCAAGATCCTCGGCTGCGTTGCGGGACTGGCTCTCATTCGTCCTTCTTCACGGCGGCCGGGTCCTCTGTCTTCGGTTCGTCAGGCTGGTAGCCGATGGCCTCCCACGTGGCGGGCCGCGGGCCGCCGTGCCGCTCGTCGAAGTGGAGCGTCTTGCCCTTGAAGTACCGGTCGAAGTAGTGCCGCGAGGGCGGGAAGAAGACCTCGGGCGCCCATTGCTTGTGCAGGACGGGCATGTTCCCGGTCTTGCCCTTCGGGTTGCCGGCGCCGCGCCGGTCGCCCCACCGCATCAGCATCCCCATCCGATCCTTGAGCTCGCCCCAGCAGACGGGCCCGCCGGGCCGCAGCCGCAAGAGCTCGAGCATCGCCTCCTCGTTGGTGAGAAAGTTGAACCCCTGCTTGTCGATGTCCTGGTCGGAGAACGAGAGCAGGGTGAAGACGTGCCCGACGCGCCGCTTGCCGCGGAACCAACTGTTCGCGTTGCAGACCGGGGCGTAGGACTCGAACGTGAGCTTGACCCGGAAGTTTTTCATCAGGTCCTCGAAGACGGGCTGGAGCTGGCGGAGCACCTGCAGGTCCTTCGGGCTGGCGGGCGGCATGCCCTTGCGCAGGTCGAACCGCGGCCCGCTGGACGGGCGGAACGCGATCGCCATGTCGCCCGGCTTCCGCCCGCGCCCTTTGTGCGTAAGAACGGGGAAGACCTTGCACGTCAGCTCCGTGTGCTTCGGGTAGCCGGGCAGCGACAGGTACGGCGAGACGTAGCGCAGCTTGTTGATGTCCGCGGCCTTGAACACGCTCACCGCCTCCCGCGCCCCCTGCTCGGCGTCGCGGACCGTGTGGCTGGCGAGCCGCACCCCCTCGCCCATCGCCTTCATCCGTTCAAGCGCCGCCTCCTTCGTCAGCAGCTTCGAGACGTCGCGGTCCGGCTTGCTCTTGGCCAAGTCGAGCAGCCGCTTCGAGAAGCGGAGCCGTTCGGTGACCGTCGCCGTGCCGTCCTCGTGCAGCTTGATCGTCGTCTCGATCTGGAGGCAGCCCGCCGCGAACAGCAGCGCGATCGCCAGGGCTGCCAGACGCCCTGGGAGCATGGTTCCCACCCCGAATCGTGTTCCTGGCCGGGAACAGGGCCATTATAGCGCGCGGTTCGGTGGCCGCAACGAAGTCCAGCCCCGGGCGCCCCGGTGCGACCCCGGTCGTACCGGCTCGCCCCCGAGCCGCCGTCTACCTGCCCTCGCGGGTCGCCGTGTGCTTCCAGAGGTACACGCCCTTTGGCTCGGCCCACATGATCACGCCGTACTCCGGGATGAACGCGCACACCGGCATCGCATAGCGCGAGTAGGGCCAGTTCGCGGTGAATGCCTCGATCAGGCGGTACGTGTTCTCGTCGCTGTCGAACTCGTACAGCTTCTTCTCGCCCTTGTTGCCGCCGTAGATCAGGTACTTCCCCGTCACCGGGTCGACGGTGACCTTGTCGGAACTGACGCTCAGCGACACCGGGCAGTCCTTGAGCCGCTCGACCGTCCCGTTTTTCGTGAGGCGGGCGACCACCCGCGGGTTGTGGTTCCCACCGGCCATCAGCAGCTCCTGGCGATACGGGTTGTGGCGGAACAGACTGTGGTAGCCGCTGACGGGGCTCTCCGGCATGGCCTCCCACTTCCGTCGTGCGATGCTGAAGAACCCCGGCTTCCGGCCCAGCGAGACCAGCCCGTCCATCGCACCGAAGTACTCGAGGGCCATGCCCCCGCCCAGCCCTTTCGGCCTGGGCGGCAGCTTCGTCCATTTCTCCGCCACCACGTCGAAGGAGGAGATGCCTCCGGTCAGGTCCAGCCCTTCCTTCTCGCTCTTGAAGCTGCGGTACAGATGGTAGAAGCGGCTCCGCTCGTGATCGAACGCGTTCGTGCCGTAGACGTGGCCGTAGCGGGTCCGGAAGACCGGGTTGTCGCTCTTGCGATCCAACTCGATGGACCGCCACGCGTTCTTCCGCTCGGAGTAGGCAACGAAGCGGCGCGTCTGGCGCAGCCCCATGTACAGAAACTGGCCGGTGGCTGTCCCAGTGGGCGTCGTCGGTCCAGCCGGCGATGTGCAGACCGCCCGCCCCGCCCTTGTTCCGGCCGCCGTTCACCTTCGGGGAGCTCCACAGGCCCCCGGGCATCTCCGTCTTCAGCTCCGCCCAGGTGCCCGGCTTCATCGACGCCGCGAGCTTCGATAACACGGTCTTCCCGCGCCGGGCCTCGACCGCCTTCCGCACCTCTTCACCGCCGGGCAGATAGGGCCGCTTGGCCTCGCCGGCGTCCCCGCCGACCGCCCGCGAGCCCGATCCCGCCACGCCCACACACAGCACCACCGTCGCCACGGCACCCAACCGCTCATTCATGTGATTCCTCCACTTGCGCGCCCGGCTACGCCCCGGAGGGCGCAACGCCGCCCGGCGTCCCGGAGCCGCCGGCGAATCCGCCCTACAGATCGAGCTTGTTCCTGGCGAAGAAAAGGAGCCGGCCGTTCTGGGCGGCCGCCGAGACGTCGCCGTGGCGGCCGAACCGCCCGTTCCCCTTCCGCTTCATCACGTGCAGCCGCTTGCCGGTCTTGCGGTCGAACACGTTCAGCTCGAAGTCCTGCCGGTCCTTCACGCGAACAACCGCTCGGCCGCCGTAGTCGCGAGCGGTCAGCGAGACCTCGGGCTTGGCGGCGTAGCCGGTCGCCTCGGTCCGGTAGAGCCGCCTGCCGCTCTTGCAGTCGCGGGCGACGAAGTAAAAGCCCTGGCCGGGGTGGATGCCGATGCCGTAGAGGCGGCCGCCGTCGATCCACATCGAATGGACCGGCTGCGGCGAGTTCGCGTCCTTCGGGTCCGTGTGCCAGAGCAGGCCGCCCGTCCTGCTCGACAGCATGTAGATGCTCTTGCGGTCGTAGTCCTCCTTGATGGCCGCCAGGTAGTCGCCCCGGAGCTCGAGTCGCATGGCGAACTGCCGGGTCGCGTCGTTGTTCTCGATCCGGCGCTTCCAGTCGATCGCCATGCGGCTCGTGTCGACCATCACGTAGTACCCGCCGTCCGTGAGGACGAGCTTCGGGCCGTCGTGTGCGACGGGGAGGGCCCGCGGGCCCTTCTCGATCAGCGGATGCCTGGCGCTCTCGGTCAGGTCGGGCAGTTCGAGCCGGCCCATCAGGCGACCGGTCGCCCGGTAGCGGACGGTCACGTTGTACGGATTCTTTCGGACGGTGACGTACCGGTCGCCGTCGAAGTACGGGTCGCAGTACAGGTCGCCCATCTCGCCGACCTGCCAGATCACCTCGCCGGCCTGGCTGTCGGCGTGGACGTAGAGCGCGAGCGTCTCGCTCTTCCCGCTGAGGACGAAGACGTCGCCGGTCATCCGGGCATGGCGGATCTCGAAGTTGAACGGGACGCGGAAGCGCCAGCGGAGCTTCCCGGTCGCGTGCTCGAACGCGAGCACGTCGTAGAGGCCGTTGACGAGCACGAGGTCGCGGTGGACGAAGGCGTGGAAGAAGCCGGGCTCCTGCCCGGTCCCCTTCAGCCGGATGTTCTCGATCCGCCACGCCGGGTTCGTGGGGTCCTCCGCCGAGAGATCGAAGCAGGCGAGGATGAACTTGTTGTCGAGCCGCTTGCGCACGCGCCCGCCGACGAAAACGAGGTTCGGGAGGTGGTCCCTTCGGCCGCGCCGCTCGAGCACGAGCCAGTTGATCCCTTCCTTGTGGGAGAGGTCGACGGTTCGCGGCTCCTGCGGGAGTTCGATGGGCGCGGCGCCGTCGGCCGGCGACGGCGCGGTCACGCGCTCGCGATGCGGCTCCGGCAGGGTCAGGTCGCAGACGCGGGCGGCGTCGGCGAGCCGCCACATCCGCCAGCGGCCGCTCTCGTCGTCGCGCCCTGCCGCCGCCTCGAACAGGTGGTCGAGCACCGTCTGCGCCGCGGGCGTACCGGGGTACTGCCAGAGGCGGTGGAGCTGGACGGCCTCGGGCTGCCCGTTCAGCGCCGTCGCCGCGGCCGAGGCGAACGCGGCCTTGAACTCGGCCGACTGCTGCTGGAGCCGGAGCAGGCGCTGCGTCGCCAGCTCGCCGGCGCGGAGCGTCAGCGGCTTGGGCAGCGGCGAGACGGTGCTGAAGTACACCGGCAGGCTGTCGCGAAGCAGGCGGGCGCTCCGGCTGAACTCGCCGGTGAACCACCGGCTCTTCCCATGGGCGGCATACTCGTCGATGACCTCCGCGGACGTCTTCATCAGCTCCTCGCGGTCGAGCGCCGCGAGCCGCGAGATCGGGTACTCGTGGTGGCCGTAGGTATCGACGATGCTCCGGAGGCAGCGCCCGGCGTTCTCGTGGCTGCCCTGGCGCTCGTAGGCCTCGGCCAGTGCGAAGAGCGTCTCGATCTCGTCGGCGAGAGTGGTCACCGTCCGGCTCATCCCCAGGCAGTGCGCCAGCTCCTTCTCCCGGTCGCGCGACCGAATGCCGGACCGGGCCAGGCGCTTGTGGACGCGGTAGAGCTGCTGGTTGACGGCGGCCCGGAAGTCCTGGTCCTCGGACGACATCGTGCGCAGGCAGTTCTTGAAGAGCCCGGACGCGCGGTCGTACTGGCCGTCGGCGAACGCGAGCTCGGCCCGGGCGAAGTCGGCCCGGGACCCGGTCCGCTTCGCCAGTTCCCGCTGGACGGCGGCCCGGTCGTAGACCATCTGGACCTCGCGGCTGCCGAACCGCAGCTCGAACGGCACGCCGTATCGCTCGAACGTGATCCGCGAGAACGGGAAGAACGGGCCGTACCGGTTCTCCGGGACGGTGTCCGCGACGATCTCTTTCGCCTTCGCGATGATATCCTTGATCTTCTTGTCCTTGTGCGGGAGGTCCTGGTGGTCCCGCAGCACCTTGGGCGCCCATTCGTGGATGCAGCGATAGACATACGCCCGCAGCTTCTCGCTGTAGTAGCGCCGGCGGTGGATGATCTTTCGCTCGGCGAGGTCGAATACGGCGAGGCTGCTGACGTGTGCGTGGATCGGCCAGGCCGCCCAATGCCGCCAGGTCATGTAGAGCTTCCCGTCCTCGCTGAGCGTCGGCCGGCCGGCGAGCTCGAAATGCTTGCCGTTCATCGGGACCGACCCCTGCGCCCCCAGGCCGGCGCCCGGAATGTGATGGCGCATGCTGGGCGACGATTCATAGGGGATCACGTGCATCTGCGCCCAGTTGCGCTTGTGCTTCTCGACGATCGGCCAGACGGTCGCCCCGGTCTCCGGGTCCACCAGGAGCACCGGCTTGCTCGGGACGCTGTAGGCGAAGACGAGCTCGCCGGTCTTGAGCGTCCCGACCAGGTAGCCGGAGTTGCCGTTTATGTGAACGATGCGCCGCCAGCCGCGGGTGTCATACCGCATCCCCCGCCGCTTGCTCCACAAGACCTTGCCGGTGCGGCGGTCGATGCACATCAGGTAGTGCCCGTCGACCGGCAGGACGTAGAGCCGCTCGCCGATGAGCAGCGGCCGCTGGTTGAACCAGAGCATCGGCCGGTCCGGCACCCAGCCGGCCAGCGTCCAGTGCCGCTTGCTGCCGTACTGCCGCGTGGCGTCGTGGATGCCGCCCGAATACGGGTACCGGCTCAGCCACTTGACACGGCCGGACCGCGCGTCGAGGGCGCCGACCGCGCCCGCGTTCGTGCAGTAGTAGACCGTGCCCTGGTGATAGAGCGGCGGCGAGATGAACGAGCGAATGCGGTTCCGCACGCGGACCGCGAACCCCGCCGCGAACTTGCCGGGCGCCAGCCGACAGAGCCCCTTCCGCCACAGGATCCGCCCGCTCGCGCTGTCGAACGCGATCACCCCGTACTCGGTGTCCGTGTGCGTCTGCCCCTCGATGTTGTCGAGCACGTACCCCGCGAACACGGTCCGCGGCCCGCCGGCCGGCGCGGTCTCGAACCGCATGTTCGCCTCCTCCACGGTCGACGCGACCATCGGCCCGTAGGCCCATCGAAGCTGGCCGGTCACCTGATCGAGCGCCACCAGCGACGGCCCGCCCTTCGACATCACCGTGAACACGAGCCCGTCCTGCACGAGCACGTCCTCCAGCAGGTACCGCCGGGCCGCGAAGTTCTGCCATTTCGCGTGCCCGCCCAGGTCGTTGATCCAGCGGATTTCGCCGTTGAGGATCGACCGCGAGTAGACCACGTTGCGGTGGCGGTGGATGATGCTGTCCTCGGTCACCACCGGCTGCGACCAGACGTAGAACTGCCCGCCCGTCCCGGGCAGCGAGCCCGACCACGTCGGGGCCGTGAGAGCGAGCGGGTCGTCGGTGGGCGGGATGGCCGCGTAGTCGTTGGTGGCGACGTACGGGGCGCTGTGGCGCTGCGCGGGGCGGGCCTCGCGGTCGGGCCGGGCCTCGCGGACGAGCCGCTCGAGCTGCTCGCGGGCAGCCGCGGGCAGGCCTTCGTCGGGGTACGTCCCGCCGGGGACCGCGGCCTCCGCGCCGAGCATTTTCCTGCAGTAGGCGGCCTTGAGGTCGAGTTCCCCCGATCGCGCCTCGTCGGCGGGGAAGAAGTCGCGGATCGTCTCGTAGTGTTCGAGGGCGGCGAGGTAGTGGCCGTTGTCGAGCGCCGCGTCGCCCAGCTCCCCGATGGCCGGCCCCCCGTACGAGGTCGCCAGCAT
>JAWODX010000633.1:0-4891 GCA_046483085.1 Planctomycetota bacterium | reverse complement strand
ACGTCGCGTTTCAGCTGCAGGGATTCGCTGTCGGCTCCGGGAAGCGCCACTTCTATCCACCAGGAAGAGTCGCCTTCTATGATGTCCACGGGGGGATGCCATTGTCCGGCCTCACCCTCTCTTAAGCCGCCCGCCTCCGTTTTGGCCGCCTCCTGGGCCTCCAGCTGTACGCCGGGGTCCATGGGATCCCTCATCGATGTTCCCTGGGGTTGATGAAAGCGGGAGCTGTAGCGCTCTCGTTCCCTCGCCCTGCGCCTTATGGGTCTGTCTTGTTGTCCCTCTCGGGGCGAATTTCTAACCACGTTAATTCCTCCTTGTTACGGGATTTTGCTCTGTACAGCCTCTTTTTCCGTATTATGCCACCCAGTGCCCCGGGCTTATGCGCCGCCGGGGATTTTTGCATGGTCGTCGCCTTTAGGAGGGAAAATGGCCGGGATACAGAAGAAAGCATAAAGTCTAGGTGATAAGACGGAAATCCAAAATGGTTTTGGGGAGGCGTTGTGGTGATGAGCGATGAACGAAGAGTCGATTTGCGCAGCGATACGGTGACCTTTCCCACGGAGAAGATGAGGCAGGCCATGGCCACCGCCGAAGTTGGCGACGATGTCTACGGGGAGGATCCAACCATAAACCGCCTGCAAGAGAAGGCGGCCCGAATGATGGGTAAGGGACGGCGCCGGGGCGATGGTCGTGGGCCGCGCCCCCGCCGACGAGCCGGGCATCCTCACGTCGTACGTGCAGACCGACGGGACGGGCTACGAGACGATCACCGCGGTCGCCGGCGGCACGCGCATGCCCGCCAGCATCGAGACCGTCGAGCACGGGCTCCATTACTTCCAGATGAAACCGAAGGGCGTCTGGGAGTTCGCCACCCGCGCGTTCCCCCGGGCCGTCCGCACCGCCCTCGAACGGGCGGACCTGACCGTCGACGACGTGGATTTCCTCATCGCCCACCAGGCGAACATCAACATCATCAAGTACGGCATGGACGCCCTGGGCATCCCGATGTCGAAGACATACACCACCCTCGAGCGGTACGGCAACACCTCGGGGGCGTCGGTCGCCATCACCCTCGACGAGGCGAATCGGAAAGGCCTGATCCGCCGGGGCGACCTGGTGATGCTCGTCGGGTTCGGGGGCGGCCTGGCCTGGGGATCGGTCGTCCTGCGATGGACCGGTGACTGAGCCGGGGCGCACCCCCCGCCGCCAAAGCAATAGGTCGTATAGGACGTATAGGTCCTATGGGACTCATCCTCAGAGAGTCGCCGCTTGACACTGTCTGCCGCGCACACTACCGTACTGCGCACACGGGAAGGCTCGCGAGGTGAACCCATGAGCGCGGCCCTGATGCCGTTCGAGGGCGGCTAGACGGTCTTCGCCGGGCCGAGCGAAGCATTGCAGTTTCTCGGCGGGCTCCGCTTCCGGTCGGACGAGCTCGGCTACCTCGCGTCGCTGGACTACTTCGAGCCGGACTTCATCGACTTCCTCGCCGAGCTGCGTTTCACCGGCGACGTCTGGTCGTCCCCCGAGGGCTCCGTCGTCTTTCCCATGGAGCCGGTCCTGCGGGTGCAGGGGCCGATCGCCGAGTGCCGGCTCGAGGAGCTGGCCGACCGGCTGCTGACCGAAGGCTCGCCATCCACCCAAAAATAGGTCCTGTGGGTCCGACAGGACGCATGCGCGCGATCCAAGCCGGTTTGATCGGTGCGCACGGTTCTGATATCATAGTGCGGCAGGGATTGTGGGAAGGGATTTGACGGATGAAGGCGATCTGGACGCTGATCCTGACGGGCTGTCTGGTGGCTTCGGCGCAGGCCGGGGCGAGCATCTCGGGCACCATCACGCCGCCGGGCCGCGTGAAAAAAGTCCGGGCGTTCGAGCGCGAAGGGGCCAAGCTTTTCAAGATCCACAACCGCTACCACGACGGCAAGATCGATCCGAAGACCGGCCGGTTCGAGATCAGCGACCTGCCGGACGGGACGTACCAGCTTCTGCTGCACTGCGGCGATCTGAAAATCGAGGGGGTCGACCTCCACGTCGACGACGAGGAGGAGGTCGCCGTCTTCGACTACGTGTTCAAGGGCGACAAGCTGACGACGGAGCGGCTGGACCTGTCGAGGTACATCGATCCCGACGAGGCGGTGAGCGAGGAGCGGAAGAAGAAGGTGGAGCGGAAGCTGATCGGCCTGCCCAAGCTGATCGAGAAGCTGGAGAGCCTGAAGAAGGTCGACCGCTTCTGCGACCACCTCCGCCCGCTCTGTGCCCACGGGACGAAGAAGGAGGCGTTTGTGCTGGTGGAGAAGGCGCGGCTGCGCGATTTCCACGCCGGGCGCGGCGAAGCGATCTGGCGGGCCGAGATCTGGATGTTCCGCCGTTACGGCCCCGTCTGGGACCAGCCCCGCAGGGCCGTCCGCGTGCTCCAGCGCCATCGGTTCAGGGACAAGGCCGCCTACCGGCAGTTCGGCGCCCTGTTCGAGCCGAAGCTCGGCGGCATCAAGATCCTCAAGGGCAAGAGCGTCACCGGGATCCAGTACACGATCCCGGACGAATGGGACGACGCCATGGGCAAGGTGCCGGGCGGCGCGAAGTGAAGAGCTCTCACAAAACGGTGGGGCAGACATTCCTGCCTGCTCCGCAGCAGGCAAGAATGCCCGCTCCACCAGAGTCCCGGCAGACACCTGAGGTCCGGCCGCGAAACGACCAGTCGATACAATGAGCGACAGCACACTCAGCGGAATCGCACAGAGCAGCTTCCTCGAGCATCTCCGTTCCTGGGCGGAGGTGGTGCCGGCTCACCTCGGCCGCTTCTTCAACGCCGCGTTCCGGACCGTCCTCGGCGGCACCGCCGTCGAGCGGACCCTGCGCAAGATGCAGCCGACGGTCGACGCCATCAGCGCCCTCGAACCGGAGATGATGCAGCTCTCGGACGAGGAGCTGAGCGCCAAGACGAACGAGTTCCGCAACCGGCTCGCCGACGGCGAGACCCTCGACGACCTACTGGTCGAGGCGTTCGCCGTCGTCCGCGAGGCTGCCCGGCGGGTCGAGGGACATCCCTACCCGAAGCGCCACTACGACGTCCAGCTCCTCGGCGGCATCGTCCTCCACCAGGGCATGATCGCCGAGATGATCACCGGCGAGGGCAAAACCCTTGTTGCCACCCTCGCCGCGTACCTGAACGCGCTGGGCGGGAAGAGCGTCCACGTGGTCACGGTCAACGACTATCTCGCCCGGCGCGACGCCGCCTGGATGAGCCCCATCTACCAGTTCCTCGGTCTCTCTGTCGGCGCCATCCAGTCGGACATGGACCCCGACGAGCGCGGCCCCATCTACGCCCGTGACATCGTCTACGGGACGAACAACGAGTTCGGGTTCGATTACCTCCGCGACAACATGAAGCTGCACGCCGAGGACCAGGTGCAGCGCGAGCTGCCCTACGCCATCATCGACGAGGTCGACAGCGTGCTCATCGACGAGGCACGGACGCCGCTGATCATCTCCGGCGCCGGCGAGGGCGCGACCGACAAGTACTACGTGGCGAACCGCGCCGCCCAGCGGCTCCGAAAAGGTCCGCACTACGAGGTCAAGGAGAAGGACCACTCCGTCATCCTCACCGAGGAAGGGATCCTGGCCGCGCAGAAGCACTGCGGCGTCACCGATTTCTACACGGGCAAGAACATCGAGTGGCCGCATTTCATGGACAACGCCCTGAAGGCGAAGGAGCTGTACCGCCGCGACAAGGAGTACGTGGTTCGCGACGGCCAGGTGCTCATCGTCGACGAATTCACCGGCCGCCTGATGCCCGGGCGGCGCTGGAGCGACGGGCTCCACCAGGCGGTCGAGGCCAAGGAAGGGCTCCAGGTCCAGGAAGAGAATCAGACCCTCGCCACCATCACGTTCCAGAACTTCTTCCGGCTCTACGACAAGCTGGCCGGGATGACCGGGACGGCGCTGACCGAGGCGGCGGAGTTTGCCAAGATCTACGACCTCGAAGTCGTCCCCATCCCGCCCAACAAGCCGCTGCGCCGGCTCAACCACCCCGACGTCATCTACGCGACCGACAAGGAGAAGGTGGCGGCGATCATCGACGAGATCGCCCGCGTGAACGAGGTCGGGCGCCCCGCGCTCGTCGGCACCATCTCGGTCGAGCGGTCCGAGCTCCTCTCCGAGCGCCTTAAGCGCCGCGGGATCAGACACGACGTCCTCAACGCGAAGTACCACAAGAAGGAGTCCCAGGTCGTCGCCCAGGCGGGCGAGTCCGGCGCCGTCACCATCGCCACCAACATGGCCGGCCGAGGGACCGACATCGTGCTCGGCGGCAACCCCACCCTCGCCCTCCAGGCCGAGCTGGAGACGCGCTACGACCGCGAGGAGACCGAAGCCCGGGACCTCATCAACGTCTTCCGCTATGCCCAGCGCTACTCGGAACACGCCCCCGACCGGCCCGTCTCCATCGTCCTGCCCGGTCTGCGCCCGGGCGACGAGGCCATCTGGCACCCCGCCCTCCCCTCGGGCGAGAACGTGCACCGCATCGCTGCCAAGCTGGGGATCGAGCTCGATCCTGAGCTGGGCGACAAGCTGGTCGCGCGGCTCGACGAGCTGGAAGAGGCGGCCGACGCCGACCACAAGAAGGTCGTCGAGCTCGGCGGGCTCCACATCGTGGGGACCGAGCGGCACGAGGCGCGGCGCATCGACAACCAGCTCCGCGGCCGCGCCGGCCGGCAGGGCGACCCCGGCTCCTCCCGGTTCTTCCTCTCGCTCGAAGACGACCAAAGGAGGGACCATCATGCCAGACACATACACCTACACCGCCAGAAGCGCCGAAGACCCCGAGCGCGTCGTCACCTTCACCCTGCGTGACCGCCGCATGTCCGTCGGCGTCGGAGCGCCCCTCGAG
>JAWODX010000621.1:0-18627 GCA_046483085.1 Planctomycetota bacterium | reverse complement strand
CAAGGTTATGATTATCAGTTCGGGTCCGATCATTATCGGTCAGGCCTGCGAGTTCGACTACTCGGGGACGCAGGCGTGCAAGGCGCTGCGTCAGCTCGGGTACGAGATCGTGCTGGTCAACTCGAACCCGGCGACGATCATGACGGACCCGGGGATGGCGGACATCACGTACATCGAGCCGCTCACCGTCGAGGCGCTGGAAGAGATCATCGCGAGGGAGAAGCCCGACGCGCTCTTGCCGAACCTCGGCGGCCAGTCAGGTCTCAACCTCTCGTCCGAGCTCTATCAGCGCGGGACGCTCGACGAGTACGGCGTGCAGATCATCGGCGTCCAGGCCGACGCGATCGAGCGGGGCGAGGACCGGATGGCGTTCAAGCGCACGATGCGCGGCCTGGGCCTCGAAGTGCCCCGGAGCGAGATCGTGTACAGCGTCGAGGATGCCGAGAAGATCGCCGAGGATTTGGGCTATCCGGTGGTGGTGCGCCCGGCGTACACGATGGGCGGGACGGGCGGCGGGCACGTGTACAACGTCGAGGAGCTGCGCCTCGTGGCGGCCCGCGGCATCGCCGCCAGCCGCGTCGGCCAGGTGCTCATCGAGGAATCGGTGCTCGGCTGGGAAGAGCTCGAACTCGAGGTGGTTCGGGACTCGAAGAACCAGATGATCACCGTCTGCTTCATCGAGAACATCGACGCCATGGGCATCCATACGGGCGATTCCTTCTGCTCCGCGCCGATGCTGACCATCGACGAGGAGCTGCAGCAGAGGCTCCAGGAGTACTCCTACCGGATCGTGGAGGCGATCGAGGTGATCGGCGGGACGAACATCCAGTTCGCGCACGACCCGGAGACCGGGCGGGTGGTGGTGATCGAGATCAACCCGCGGACCTCGCGATCGTCCGCGCTCGCCTCGAAGGCGACGGGGTTCCCCATCGCCCTGGTCTCGTCGAAGCTGGCGGGTGGGCTCACGATGGACGAGATCCCGTACTGGCGCGAGGGGACGCTGGAGAAGTACACGCCGTCCGGCGATTACGTGGTCATCAAGTTCGCCCGGTGGGCGTTCGAGAAGTTCCGCGGGGTGGAAGACAAGCTGGGCACGCAGATGCGCGCGGTCGGCGAGGCGATGAGCATCGGGAAGACGTACAAGGAGGCGTTCCAGAAATCGATCCGGTCGCTCGAGATCGGCCGGCACGGGCTGGGGTTTGCCAAGGATTTCCACCAGCTCCCGCTGGCGGAGCTGATGGCCCGGCTCGGTGAGCCGTCGAGCGAGCGGCAGTTCCTCATGTATGAAGCGCTGCGCCAGGGCGCCGGCGTGGATGAACTATATGCGAAAACCTATATCAAACCGTGGTTCATCGAACAAATGAAAGAACTGGTCGAGTTGGAAGAGAAGATCCTGGCCCACAAGGGCGGCGAGCTGCCGGACGAGCTCCTGGTCCAGGCGAAGAAGGACGGCTTCGCGGACAAGTACCTGGCGGAGCTGCTGCACGTGCCGGAGGAGGAGATCCGGGCCCGCCGCAAGGAGCTCGGCGTCGTCGAGGGCTGGCACCCGGTCCCCGTCAGCGGGGTCGAGGACGCCGCGTACTACTACTCGACGTACAACGCCCCCGACGCCACGGAGGCGACGAAGACGAAGAAGAAGGTGATGATCCTGGGCGGCGGCCCCAACCGGATCGGGCAGGGGATCGAGTTCGACTACTGCTGCGTGCACGCCGCCTTCGCCCTCCGCGACATGGGCTACGAGACGGTGATGGTCAACTGCAACCCCGAGACGGTGAGCACCGATTACGACACGTCGGACAAGCTCTACTTCGAGCCGCTGACCGTGGAGGACGTGCTCCAGATCTACGAGAAGGAGCAGCCGGAAGGGATGATCGTGCAGTTCGGCGGGCAGACCCCGCTCAACATCGCCGGCGAGCTGGAGGCGGCCGGCGTCCGCATCCTCGGCACCTCGGTCGAGACGATCGACCTGGCGGAGGACCGCGACCGGTTCCGGGGGATGATGGAGCGGCTCGACATCCCGATGGCCGAGTCGGGCATGGCGAGCGAGATCGACGAGGCGCTGGCGATCGCCGAACAGATCGGCTACCCGCTCATGGTCCGTCCCTCCTACGTGCTCGGCGGCCGGGGGATGGAGATCGTGCACGACGAAGAGATGCTGCGCAGCTACGTGGCCGCCGCCGTGGGTGTCACGCCCGACCGCCCGATCCTGATCGACAAGTATCTCGAGAACGCGGTCGAGGCGGAGGCCGACGCCATCGCCGACGGCACCGACGCCTTCGTCCCCGCCGTGATGCAGCACATCGAGCAGGCCGGTGTCCACTCCGGCGACTCCGCCTGCGTCCTCCCGCCGACCACCATCCCGCAGAAGCATATCGACACGATCTACGAGTACACCCGGACGATCGCCCGCGAGATGGACGTGGTGGGCCTGATGAACATGCAGTACGCGATCTACCAGGACCGGGTCTACGTGCTGGAAGCGAACCCGCGGGCGTCGCGGACCGTGCCGCTCGTCTCGAAGGTCTGCGGTCTGTCGATGGCCCGGATCGCCACCCAGATGATGCTGGGCAAGCCGCTCTCGGCCTTCGGGCTGGGCGACCGGCACATCCCGCACTTCGGGGTCAAGGAGGCCGTCTTCCCGTTCCCCATGTTCCCCGAGGTGGACCCGCTGCTCGGCCCGGAGATGCGTTCGACCGGCGAGGTGCTCGGCCTGGCCGAATCGGCCGGACTCGCCTTCTACAAGGCGCAGGATGGCGCGAAGCAGGTGCTCCCCACGCAGGGGACCGTGTTGATCAGCGTCTGCCAGCGCGACCGAGACGAGCAGACCGCCCGGATGGCCCGCCAGTTCGCCGACCTGGGGTTCACCATCAAGGCCACGGCCGGCACCCGGGTTTTTCTCGAGGAGCACGATGTCGACAGCATCCCCATCCTCAAGCTGCACGAGGGCCGACCGAACATCCTCGACGGGATCAAGAACCGCGAAATCGCCCTCATCATCAACACGCCCGTGGGGAAGCTCAGCAAGCACGACGACTCGTACCTCCGGAAAGCCGCCATTCGCCACGGCATTCCGTACATCACCACCGTGGCGGCGGCGGCCGCCGCCGCCGACGGCATCGCCGCGCGGCGCGAGGGCCGGGCACAGGTCAAATCCCTCCAGGAATATCACGCCGACATCAAGTAGTCGGCGGACGGTTCCTGGGGTCCGCATGGATCAGGCAAGAGCGGGGAGGGGCATCGGGGGGCGGACCGACGGGGGCCGCTGATCCGCAATTTCTTGCCGGAACTGCCCGCGCAGGACTTGACGGCGAGAGGGGTCTCGTGTATAATCTTCCTAAGCGCTTACAGAGCATAAGCTTATATTGGGCGGTGCGCGTTGGCCGATACGACCCTTTTCGAGCCGCCTCCCGGTTCTCCTATCTGTTTGTGCGAGAATAGCTTGCCGCTGATGAGAACGGCCCGCAATCCGCACCTGCCGGCCCGCGCCGGCGGCGGGTCCGCACCGATTCAGCCCACCTCCCGGTCCCGAGGATCCTGAACATGGGCGAGTCCCCCTTTACCGACGCAAAGTGGATCTGGAGCCCGAATCATCTCCAGAACCACTACGCCCTCTTCGTGAAGGACATCGAGCTCTCCCGGAAGGCGTCCGAGATCGAGGCGCTGATCACCGCTTCGTATCACTACGAGCTGTTCATCAACGGCGAGTTCGTCGTCCGGGGCCCCGTGCACGGCGACCCGAAATGGTGCCTCTACGACCGGGTGAAACACAGCCTGGGCGGCGGGAAGACGGTCCACGTCGCCGTCGTCGTCTATCACTGGTCCGACACCTACGTCCACTATCAGATCCCCGCGCCCGGGGGGCTGCTCGCCCAGTTCAAGGCGGGCAAGACCACGGTGGGGACCGACGAGACGTGGAAGTGCATCGACCTCGACATGTGGAGCCAGGCGGTCCCCGAGCGCGGCTGGGCGCTGCCGTACTGCGAGGACTACGACGCCCGGTTCGAGCCGGAAGGCTGGGGCCGGAAGATCTTCCCCCGCTACGCCACCGAGGTCTGGGACGACGCGGTGCCCGTCGAGGGCGCGGAGGAGATCTGGCAGGACTACCAGGAACGGATGACGCCGTACCTGCGGCGGAAGTTCGTCAGGCCCAAACGCTTCCGCGCCTGGCACGTGGCGCACGAGGGGGCGCGAGACATCGGCAACGTCTCCCGCATCTGCGACACCGAGCCGCTGGGGCTGGTCATCGAGTGGAGCTCGTTCGACCTGGGCGCCGCCAACGCCCTGCTCAGCCAGGGGAACGCGATGACATTCGACCTGGGCCGCGAGCGGATCGGATACTACACGATCGACATCGACGCTCCGCCCGAAACGGTGATCGAGCTCTCGGGCGCCGAACTGCTGCAGGGCGACCGGCCGTGGATCTTCCGGAAGGGGACGCGGAACTCGGCCCGGTTCGTCAGTCGGGGCGGCCGCCACACGTTCACCACGTTCGCCTGGACGGGCCTGCGCTATCTGCACATGGTGATCCGGGGCGACGCGGCCCAGTGCCGCATGCACCGGGTCGGATGTATCGAGCGGAACGCCCCGATCCGCGCCCGCAAGAAGGCGAAGACGAGAGACGGGAAGCTCCGGCGCGTCTTCAACATCTGCCGCCACACCCTGGAGGTCAGCCCCCAGGAGCACCTCATCGATTGCCCCACCCGCGAGCAGACCCAGTATTGGGCCGACGGCCTCTTCTTCGCCGAAAGTCTCTGGGCCGGCTTCGGCGAGCGCTCCTACCTCGAGTGGTACCTCGAATGCTTCCTGCACGCGCCGTTCAACAAGCACGGCCAGCTCTTCGGCCAGTACCCCGGCGGCAACCGCACGTTTCTGGATTTCTCGCTCATCCCCGTGCTCGGCCAGAGATTCTACAAGGACGAAACCGGCGAATACTACAAGCCGGAAGAGACCCTGGAGAAAGCGCTCCAGCTCAAGAAATGGTACGACCACCACCTGAGCAAGGAGGGGCTGGTCTCCTTCCGCGTCAAGTCCGCCTCGGCCAAGGGCCTCATCAACTTCATCGACCATCCCGGCCTCGGGTGGCACAACTTCCCCCACCCGGGCATCGATCGGAAGGGGACGAGCTGTCCGCTCAATCTCTTCTACTACGGATTCGTCGAGACCCTCTCGGAGATCGCCGGGAGCCTGAAACACGAGGCGGCCGATGATCTCAAGGAGGAGACGGACCATCTCAAGGACGCGATCCGCGAGGAGTTCTTCGACGGCGAGGTCTTTCACGACACGAAGCGCCGGACGAAGCGGTCCGAGGGGACCTCGTGGCAGGCGAACGGGCTGGCCGTCTACTTCGACATCGTGACCGAGGCCGAGGCGAAGAAGATCCTCAGGCGGATGCTCGACGGATACGAGGAGCTCTGCCGCTGCAGCCCCTACTTCTACTTCTACTTCCTGCCCGCCCTGGCCAGGGCCGACATGATGAGGGAGGCCCGGGAGCTGATCAAGGACGAATGGGGGAAGATGCTCGACGGCGGCGCGACCGCGACCTGGGAGACGTTCAGCGGCGACGCCATGGATTCACTCTGTCACCCCTGGTCGACCGCACCGTTCCTCTTCCTGATCTCGTGACGCGGCCTGGGCGCTCGGGCGCCGCGCGCGGGATCCGCCGGGCCGCTTACCAGGGTTCGTAGTCGGGGTTGGGTTGCGGGATCTTCGCCTCGACGTAGTCGCGCCACGTCCGGAGCATCTCGTGCAGTTCCTTCGTCCGCGCGGGATGCGACCCGGCCAGGTCGTTCTCCTCGCCGATGTCGTCGCGGAGGTGGTACAGCTCGAGCCGCCCGTCCTCGAAGAACTCGATCAGCTTCCAGTCGCCCTGCCGCACGGAGCAGCCCGGCGTGCCGCCCTGGTTGCCGTAGTGCGGGTAGTGCCAGAAGATCGGGCCGCGGTCGAGGTGCTCGCCCCGGAGCAGGGGGAGGAAGCTCACGCCGTCGGTGTGCTGCTCGGGCATGGGCGGCAGCCCGGCGGAGTCGAGCAGCGTCGGGTAGAAGTCGGGGCTGGTGATCGGATCGTTGCAGACCGTCCCCGGCTCGACGACGCCGGGCCAGCGCACGAGCAGCGGCTCCCGCGTGCCGCCCTCGTACATCCAGCCCTTCCCCTCGGCGAGCGGCGCGTTGCACGTCGGCGAGCTCTCGGCCGACGACAGCCCGCCGTTGTCGGACGTGAACACGATGATCGTGTCGTCGAGCTGGCCCGTCTCCGCGAGCGCGTCGAGCACCCGGCCGACGTTCGTATCGAGGTTCTCGACCATCGCGGCGTAGACCGGGTCGGACTGGACGAGCCGGCGGACGATCCGCTTGTCCTTCTTGTGCTCGCAGGGGTACGGCCCGTCCTCCTCGAAGGTCTTCATCCTGTCGAGGCCCATCGCCCGGGCCTTCGCCTCGTACTTCGCGATCGTCTCCTCTTTCGCCTGGATGGGGATGTGGACGGCGTAGTAGCACAGGTTGAGGTAGAAGGGGCGGTCGCCGCTGTCGCGGACGAAACGGATGGCCTCGTCGGTCAGGTGGTCGGTGAGGTACGTGCCCTCGGCGGCGTTCTGGAGGCCGGGGATGTCCCACGGACTGAAGTAGCCGTTGTGCGGATGCCCCCAGTCGCAGCCGCCGACGTTGACGTCGAACCCGTGGTTCTCCGGCCAGTAGGGCGGGTCGCCCAGGTGCCACTTCCCGACGTGCGCGGTCCGGTAGCCCGCGCCCCGGAGCGTGGTTGCCAGGCTGGTCTCTTCGAACGGGAGGTGGTCGGTGTAGGGGGCGTCGATCAGCCGGCCGCGCGTGCCGGCGCCGATCCAGTCGGTGATGCCGACGGTGGCGGGGTACTTGCCGGCGAGGATGCTGGCCCGGGTCGGCGAGCAGACGGGGGAGGCGGCGTAGGCGTCGGTGAACCGCATCCCTTCGCGGCCGAGGCGGTCGATGTTCGGCGTCTCGTAGAACGCGCTCCCGTAGCACGTCAGGTCGCGCCAGCCCAGGTCGTCAATCAGGATGAACACGACGTTCGGCTTGTCACTCATTTCGGCGCCTTATTGTGGTTCGGGAAAGCAAAGGGAAACCGGGAAAATGGGAAACTGGGAAACCGGAAAGAGGGGGGACTTGCTGCCCTCGGGCAGCTTCCGGAACCCTTTTCCCCTTTTCCACTTTCCCGCTTTTCCTTGGCTGTTCGGCCTCACCCTCCCGTCGCTCGGGTCAGCTTCGCGGCGCTGCGCCCGAGGATGTCCGCCAGCACAGCGCGCTCGAGGCCCAGGCCGCGGAGAAAGTCGAGGTGCTCGCTCCAGTAGATGTCGGTCCCGTACAGCACCTTCTTGCGGAACCGCGTCAGGAATTTCCTGGCGTGGTCGACGTCCCGCTTCAGGGCGTTGAGCCCGGAGTTGGCGGAGAGGTCGGCGTAGACGTTTTTGTGGTTGGCGAGCAGCTTCTGGACCTTCCCGCCGGGCTGGACCCGGGTGCCCGGGTAGGCCTTCTTGCTCCGGTTGGCCGTGCCGGAGATTTCGCGCCAGAACCCGGGGCCGTGACCGATGAAGTTCGTCTGCGGGCAGCGGACGGCGGCCCGTTCGAGCGCATCGATGTCGCCCCCGTACCACATCCCTGTCCCGGGCAGGGGGACGTCGATGTGGACGAGCACGGGCAGGCCGAGCTCGCCGCAGACCTCGTACATGCGGATCAGGTCCCAGTGGTCGAGCATGAGCCGGACCTTGATCTCGCCGTAGCCGCGGCAGCCGCGGTCCACGAACTCCCGGAGCGTGCGCTCCGCGTGTTCGCGGCGCGGGTCCACCCCGCAGAACGGGATGAGCCGGTCGGGGTGTCTCTCGTGGGCCTGGATGCAGTCTTCGGGCGAGAGGTACTGGTATGGTCCCGGGCCGAGCGCCGCATCCTGGCTCTCCCAGCTCAGGACCCAGGCCCGGTCGACGCCCAGCTCGTCCATGTGCCGGACGGCGTCGTCGGCCGAATGGTCCTGCCAGTTCACGTGGGTGTGGCAGTCGATGATCATCCTGTTCTCCTCGGCGGCCGGGCCGCTATCATAGCGCGTCGAGCGGGGAATCCAAGCGGGATCTCGAGCAGCCGCCGCGGACGATTCGTCTTCTGCTTTTGTTTTGGTTTGACGGGTGCATGAAGGGGGGGTATAATTCCTGTAGTAGGCGGAGCGCCGGCCTTTTTGTGGAGAAGGGCGATGCGACGACTTCCAGGGCTTCTGCTCGCGTGTCTCGGCGTCGTCGTCCTGTTGCCAGGTGTGGCGGCGGGCAGGGACGACGATGATTGGGCGGAGGACTACCGCGATCGCCTGCGGCGGGAGATCACCGACCGCGCCCGGCGGCTCCGCGATCTGAGGGACGGCGACTACGACGCCGACCGGTACCGGGACCGGGGAGGCCGCGGCGGGACGCGCGGGCGATCGAACGACCGGAACCGGTTCGAGATCTTCACCGGCAAGTACACCGATCCGTTCGGGCCCCCGCCGAAGTTCGATCCACCGCCCAATTGGCTGTTCGGCCAGGGCGGCAACGCCCCGCGCGACCTGAGCGGCAACCCCATGGGCGGCATCCAGGTGGGCAGCCTGCTGCCCGCCTCCTCCGGGATGACGGAGGAGGAGCGCGAGGCGAAGCGCGAGGAGGAGGCGGCCGCCGCCAAGGAGTCGGCCGCGAACGCCGTGGAGCAGGCCCAGGTCCTGTTCGACAACGGCGAGTACGGGGCCGCCCGGCGGACCCTGGTGCCCGTCATCGCCTCCCGCCGGCTCGCCGAGGAAGACGTCGAGCCGGCGCAGGAACTGCTCGACAAGATCGACGAGCTGGGCAAGAAGCAGTTCGCCGAGGCCCGGGCGCTCGCCGCCGGGGGCGAGACGGACAAGGCCGCCGAAGCACTGACCGAGATCACCGAGAAATTCGGGGGCGCCCCCGTCGCCAAGCTGGCCCAGCACAAGCTGCTGGTGCTCGACGAGGAGCCGGGGGTGGCGGCGGCATGGCTGCTCAACCGGGCGAAGATGTTTGCGAAGAAGAACCGGATGGACATCGCCCGGCCCGTGCTCGAGGAAGTGATCGATCACTACGGGGACACCGACGCCGCCCGGGCGGCCCGCACGTTCCTCGCAGAGCAGGACCAGAAAGCGGCCGCCGTCCAGATGAGCCGCGAACAGGAACTGGCCGCCCGAAAATGGCTGATCATCGGCGACATCCACGCCGCCAACGGCCGGCTCGCCGAAGCAAAAGGGAGCTACGAGCTCGTGGTCGAGCAGTTCGGCGACAGCCCCTTCGCCGTGACCGCCCTCGGCAAGATCGAGGCGCTCAGGGAAAGGAGGCCGTAGGGACCGATGCGACGATTGTTCCCCGGGCTTGTCTTCCTGGTCCTCGCTGCGACCCCTGCCCTTGCCGCCGAGGAAGAGCCGGCGAAAGGGACGCTGCGGCTCCAGGCCGACACCATCGTGTTCGACCGCGGCAAGGGCGAGGTCCATCTGACCGGCAAGGTCCGCGTCGTCCGGACAATGGGCGAGCAGACCGTCCAGATCCACTGTGACAAGATGCAGGGCGAGATCGAGGACGGCCGGCTCAAGAACGTCGAGGCGACCGGGCACGTCCGGCTGGAGACGAAGGACCTGACCGCGACCGGCGCGCGGGCCACGTTCGACTTCGTCAAGAACGTCATCCACCTCTTCGGGACGGAGGATGAGTGGGCGACCGCCACGTCGGAAGGCATGAAGAACCGGGGGCGGGAGATCATCTTCCACATCGAGAGCCAGAAGGTGACGCTGCCGAAGGGCGGCGAGACCTTGATCGACACGTCCAAAAAGCCCGAAGAAGGCGGCGACTAGTGCCGCATGACATTTGATTTCGAGGGTGGGTGAGTGGAGGCGTGTAAGAGAGGGGAAACGGGGAAAGGGGGAAACGGGGAAAACATCTTTGCCTGCCGCTGTCCCAGCGGCAGAACCGATCGCTTTTCCAGTTTCCCATTTTCCCACTTTTCCTTTGCCGTGCGCCTGACCACTCGCCCACTCCGCACGTCAAAAGTCGGAGGCCACTAGGCGGACGCGCCACATCACGCCGGGCGCCATCCCGTTCTCACTCCTGACCAACCCCAGGTCCCGACCGTCTTCCGGTTCGCGTGCGCTGTCCCGTTTCCCCGGAAACGTGGTGGTGGGCGGCGCGGACACGACCGTGCAGTCTCGCCCGCGTATGGTGGATGTTGGCGCTGTGCCGGCCGGCTATCCCTGGGCGGCGAGTGTCTCGCGGACGACCTCTTCGATGGTCGTGGTGCCGTCGAAGATCTTCAGCAGGCCGGACTCCCGCATGGTCCGCATCCCTTCTTCGCGGGCGAGATCGCGCATCGCCTGCGTGGACGCCTTCGCCATGATCAGCTCTCGCATCCGCTCGGTGATCTGCATGATCTCGAAGATGGCCGTCCGGCCCCGGTAGCCGGTGTTGTTGCACTCGGGGCAGCCGGCTCCGTAGTAGAAGGTGCGCCCCTCGGTCTCGTCGGGGGTGAGCTGGAGCTGATCGAGCATGTCCTCGCTCGGTTCGTATTCGCGCTTGCAGACGGTGCAGATGTTCCGGACCAGGCGCTGGGCGACGATCATCTCCAGGGTGGCGCAGAGGAGGAAGGGTTCGACCGGCATGTCGATCATTCGGGTGATGGCGCTGGGGGCGTCGTTGGTGTGGAGCGTGCTGAGCACGAGGTGGCCGGTGAGCGAGGCCTGGATGGCGATCTCCGCCGTCTCCAGGTCACGCGTCTCGCCGACCAGGATCTTGTCGGGGTCCTGCCGCAGGATCGACCGGAGGCAGGCGGCGAACGTCTTGCCGATCGACTCGTTGATCTGGACCTGGATGATGCCGGCCAGGTCGTACTCCACCGGGTCCTCGGTGGTGATGATCTTGAGCCCGACGTCGTTCGCGTAGTTGAGGGCGGAATACAGGGTGGTCGTCTTGCCGCAGCCGGTCGGGCCGGTGACCAGGACGATGCCGTGGGGCTTGTCCATGATGGTCTTGACGATCTCGAGCTCGTCGCCGCGGAGCCCGACCCGGTCGAGGTCCAGCGCCACCACGCTCCGGTCCAGCACACGCATCACCACGCTCTCGCCGAACAGGGTGGGGAGGGTGGAGACGCGGAGGTCGACCGGGTTGCCGCTGATCATCAGCTCGATCCGGCCGTCCTGGGGCAGCCGCGTCTCGGCGATGTCCAGGTCGGCCATCACCTTGATCCGGGACACGACGGCCAGGGCCAGGTGCCGCGGCGGCGGGATCATTTCGTAGAGCACCCCGTCCACCCGGTACCGCACCTTGAATTCCTCTTCGAACGGTTCGAAGTGGATGTCGCTCGATTGGTCCTTGATGGCCTGGAGCAGGATCAGGTTGAGCAGCTTGATCACCGGCGCCGACATGGCCATTTCCTGGAGCTGTTCCAGGTCGTAGCTGCGGGATGAGTCGGTATACTCCAGTTCGAACGCCTTCCGCGTCTCGTCCATCTCGTCGATGATTTCCTCGACGGATTCGCGCCGGTCGGCGTAGAACCGTTCGATCGCGCCGTCGACCGCCGACTCGGTGCTCACCGCCCCCCGCACGTCGCAGTCGAGCATCAGGCGCAGGTCGTCCAGGGCGTTCATGTTGAGCGGGTCGGCCATGGCCACGGTGAGGGTGTTGTCTTCCATCTTCACCGGGACGATGCGGTAGATCTTGGCCAGCGACGGGCCGACCTTGTCGAGGAGTTCGGCCGGGATCGTGTCGAGCGACTCGAGCTTGACGACCTCCATGCCCGCCTGGCTGGCGAGGGCGTGGACCACGTCTTCCTCGGCGGCGTAGCCGAGCTGAATGAGCATCTGGCCCAGGGCGCCGCCCTGCGTCTTCGCCTGGTCGAGCGCTTCCTTGACTTGCTTCTCGGTGACGATCCCCTGCTCGACGAGGATCTCTCCGATGCGTCTTCTGGTGGCCGGAGCCGCTTCGGCAGTCTTACCCATGGGACCTCTTCCTTCTCTGTGACTACTTTTTCTTCGAACTGGCGATGGCCTTGACCTTTTTCTCCAGCTCCTGGGGGCTCTGCGAGTTCCGCATCATACTGGCGAACGAGATCTGGCCGTTCATATACAACTCGAACAGGTGGTTGTCCAGCCGGATCATGCCCTGCTGCTCGCCGGTCTCGATGACGGAGTCGATCTTGAACGTCTCGTTCTTCCGGATCATGTGCCGCACCGACGCCACGCAGACCATGATCTCGAAGGCGGCCACGCGGCCCTCGCCGTCGGCCGTCGGCATCAGCACCTGCGAGATGACCGCCAGCAGCGAGGTCGACAACTGCATCCGGATCTGTTCCTGCTGGTTGGTGGGGAACGCGCCGATGATCCGGTCGATGGTCTTGTACGCGCCGGTCGTGTGCAGCGTGCCGAACACCAGGTGGCCGGTCTCCGCCGCCTGGATCGCGGCCGCGATGGTGTCCAGGTCCCGCATCTCGCCCACCAGGATCACGTCGGGGTCCTGACGAAGCCCCCGACGCAGCCCCTCGCTGAACGCCGGGCAGTCGACCCCGATCTCCCGCTGGGTGATGATCGACTTGTTGTGCTCGTGGTAGTACTCGATGGGGTCTTCGAGGGTGATGATGTGGAGTTGGGCCTCCGAGTTGATGAAGTTGATCATCGTGGCCAGGGTGGTCGTCTTACCGCACCCGGTCGGCCCGGTGACGAGGAAGAGCCCGCGGGGCTTGAGGAGCAGGTTCTTGATGCTCGGCGCCAGCCCGATCTCTTCGAACGTAAGGATCTCGCTGGGGATGACGCGAAGGACCACTCCCAGGTTGCCCTTCTGGTAGAAGACGCTCACCCGGAAGCGGGCCAGGTCGCCGAACGCGAAGCCGAAGTCGGTGGTCCGCTCCTCGTTCAGCTCGACCTGGCAGCGGTCGGGGGTGATGGCTTTCATCACGGCGTGCGTATCGTCGGGCGTCAGCTCGGGGAGGTCCAGGGAACGAAGCTTCCCGTGGTGGCGGATGGTTGGCGGGCGGCCCACCGCCAGGTGCAGGTCCGAACCGTCCAATTCCACCACCGCCTCGAGGAGTTTGTTGACCGGTAGCATGATGGCCTTTCGCTGTCAGCAACCAGGGATGAACACCCGACTCGTTGCCTTTGCACGAGAATCGGGTGTGGAACCTCTCCGCGCAAGGGCGGGCCTAAGAAACTATCTCAATAGTCGGTGGGGCAGGCATTCTTGCCTGCCAGGCGGCGGACTGGAATGTCCGCCCCACCTTTTGAGATAGATAGTAAGTCGTTTCATTCACAAATACGATGACAAACGGTCCGCCGAAGGGCACGTGTGGCAGGCGACGTGTCGCGGGCAGCTTGCCCGCGGTCTCGCGGCCATCCTGGCCACGACCCGCAACCGTGCAGAGTGCGAGGGCGAGACGCCCTCGCAACACGCGGGCAGCTTGCCCGCGTCACCACCGGCGCCCCCGGCGGCACGATCGCTCGCGGCGGAGGAGTCAAGCTCGCGCGTTCGTCGTGCCCATCCGCCCGACAAAAATACGTCGCCATATTTGTGAATCAGACCACCAAGGCCGTCTAACAGAACCCTGGTGGAGCAGGCATTCTTGCCTGCTGCGCGGCAGACAGGAATGTCTGCCCCACCGTTCTGTTCGAGCTCCTAATACTGCGCCTGCCGGGCCTCGGCGGCGACCCGGTTGACTTCTTCCAGGGTGGTGATGCCGCGCAGCACCTTGCGCAGCCCGTCCCGTCGAAGCGGTTTCATACCCGAGTGGATTGCCGCCTCGCGGATCTTGTTCGTCGGCGACCGGTTGAACGCCAGCTCTTGGAGTTCGTTGTTCATCTCCATCATTTCGAAGATGCCGAGGCGGCCCCGGTAGCCCGTCCCGTGGCATTCGTCGCAGCCGGCGCCCCGGTAGAGCGTGATGTCCTGAATCTCCTCCGGCTCCAGGCCGGCGTCGATCAGCTCGCGTTCGCTGTATTCGACCGGCTCCTTGCAGTTCTTGCAGGTGGTGCGGACCAGTCGCTGGGCCATCGCCGCCTGGATGGACGAGGCGACCAGGAACGCCGGGACCCCCATGTCGATCAGGCGGGTGATGGCGCTGGGCGCGTCGTTCGTGTGCAGGGTGCTGAACACGAGGTGGCCGGTCAACGCGGCCCGCACGGCAATCTCCGCCGTCTCCTGGTCACGAATCTCACCGACCAGGATGATGTTCGGCGCCTGGCGGAGCATGGCGCGCAGGATCCGGGCGAACGTCCGCCCGATGCTCCGCCGCACCTCGCACTGGTTGATGCCGGCGATGTTGTACTCGACCGGGTCCTCGGCCGTGATGATCTTGCGGTCCGGTGTGTTCAACTCGTTCAGCGCCGCGTACAGCGTCGTCGTCTTGCCCGAGCCGGTCGGCCCGGTGACCAGGAAGATTCCGTTCGGGCGGTGGATGATCTGCTGGAACCGACCGTAGTCGTCTTCGGCAAAGCCCAGCTCCTGCACGCCGAGCAGCAGCGACTGCTTGTCGAGGATACGCATGACCACGCTCTCGCCGTGGTTGGCGGGCAGGCAGGAGACGCGGAGGTCGACCTCGCGGCCCAGGGCGCGGAACTTGATCCGACCGTCGGTCGGCCGCCGCTTCTCCGCGATGTCGATCCCCGCCATGATCTTGATCCGCGAGATGATCGAGCCCTGCAACGTTTTCGGCGGCCCGGGAACCTCGAAGCAGACCCCGTCCACCCGGTACCGGACCCGGAGCCGGTCCGCCATCGGCTCGACGTGCACGTCGCTGGCCCGCTGGCGCATCGCCTCCGTGATCAACAGATAGACCAGCCGGATGATCGGCGCGTCCTCGTCTTCCCCCTCGACCTCCAGGTCGATCTCCTCGTCCTGGTCGGCGCGGAACGTGATGTCGCTCTCGGTGAATTCCTGGAGCATGTCGTCGACCGTCGCCTCTTCCATCCCCAGATTCTGCGAGATGGCGAGGTTGATGGACTCCCGCGTCGCCAGTACCTGCTCCACGTCGGAGTTCGTGGCGAACCGGATATTGTCCAGCGCGTCGAAGTCGAGCGGGTCCGCCATCGCGATCCGCAGCCGGCCGTTATCGCGGCTCACCGGGATCAGGGTGTGCTTCCGGGCCATCTCGTGGCTGACCATGTCCAGCACTTCCCGCGGGATCTCCATCTCTGCGGGGTCGACCACCTCCAGGTTGAGCTGCTCGCCCAGCGCCTCGACCACGGCCTTCTCGTCGGTCACCTTCAGCTCCTGCAGCGCCTCGCCGATGCGAAGACCCGGCTTGCTGCGCTGCAGCTTCAGCGCCCGGCTCACGTCCTCATCCGTCACGGCTCCCTTCGACCGGAGAAGCCGACCCAGTAGTTCTCGGGTCATTTCAAGTCACCTCGGTATGTAGCGGTCCTGACCGTCCACCCTAAGAGAATTATAGCCCATGACTCGCCTTGTATCAACAAAGAAGCCCCTCGCCTGTGCCAGAAGATTATACCGGCCGCGGAACCGGTTCCAAGCGCGGAGTTCGGGGCCGCCGGAGGCGCCGGCCCCGCTTCTTGATCGTCGGCCCGACCGGATGTATACTCCCGGTCGAACGGATTCTTCGACCGGCGACCACACAGGCGGGACAGCCTCATGGCCACGCAGCCCAACATCATTTTCTTCTTCAGCGACCAGCAGCGGTGGGACACCGTCGGCGCCTACGGCGGGCCGCTCGGCGTCACGCCGAACCTCGACCGGATCGCCGCCGAAGGCGTGCTCTTCCGAAACGCCTTCACCTGCCAGCCCGTCTGCGGGCCGGCCCGCGCCGCGCTCCAGAGCGGCCGCTACCCCTCCGAGATCGGATGCTGGACCAACCACCGCCGCCTGCCGTCCGACGAGGCGCGCCTTGCGCCCGGGCTGGCCGCCGCCGGGTACGAGGTCGGCTACCTCGGCAAGTGGCACCTCGCCTCCTGCGGCGAACGCGGCGGACCGAACGACTACCGCGAGCGCGCCGTCCCGCCCGAGCTGCGCGGCGGCTACGCCGACTTCTGGCTCGCCGCCGACGTGCTCGAATTCACCTCCCACAGCTACGACGGACACATGTTCGACGCCGACGGCGTCCGCCGCGACTTCCCCGAAGGCCGATACCGCGTCGACGCCCAGACCGACTGGGCCCTCGAGTACCTCCGCTCGCGGGAAGGAGACCGTCCGTTCTTCCTCTTTCTCTCCTACATCGAGCCGCACCACCAGAACGACCACGGCCGCTTCGAGGGGCCCCGCGGTTCGGCGGACCGGTTCCAGGATTTCGTCGTGCCGGGCGACCTGGCCGACCGTGACGGCGACTGGCGCGAGGAACTGCCCGACTACCTCGGATGCTGCGCCGCGCTCGACGCTGCGGCCGGCCGGATCGTCGACGAGCTGGAGGAGCTCGGGATCGCCGACGAAACGCTGCTGGTCTATACCAGCGACCACGGCTGCCACTTCCGCACGCGGAACCGCGAGTACAAGCGCGCCTGCCACGACGCCTGCCTGCGCATCCCGATGATCGCACGCGGGCCGGGCTTCCGCGGCGGAGAGGTCGTCGACGAACTCGTCAGCCTGATCGACATCCCGCCGACCCTGTTGGCGGCCGGCGGCGCCGACCTGCCCGCGGTCCTGCCCGGCCGGCCGCTGCAGCCGCTCGCCGACGGGACCGCGGCCGACTGGCCGGACGAAGTCTTCGCCCAGATCAGCGAGACCCACGTCGGGCGCTGCGTCCGCACGAAGAAATGGAAATACTCGGTCGCCGCGCCGGATCGGGATGGCTGGGACGATCCGGACAGCGCCGTCTACGTCGAGGATTTCCTGTACGACCTCGAAGCGGACCCCCACGAGCGCGACAACCTCGTGCGCGATCCCGCCTTTGCCGAGGTCCGCGCCGAGCTCGCCGCCACGCTCACCCGCCGCATGGTCGAGGCCGGTGAAGCCCGGCCCGAAATCCGTCCGGCGGAACGATCGTCCTGACGCCAGGTCTCCCCGGGTGCTGCTGTCGTACCCTCCGGCTTAAGAGCTCTAACAAACCGGTAGGGCAGACATTCCTGTCTGCCGCGCAGCAGGCAAGAATGCCTGCTCCACCAGAGTTCTAGACCGCGTCATTTCGTCTCGACGATCACCTGGTTCGAGATGGGGCTGCGGCGGTCGGCGGCGTCCCACGCGCGGATGGCGAAGGTGTATCTGGCGGGCCTGAACGGCGCCCGCTTGTAGTCGGCGCCGTCGGTCAGGTCGGCGACGAACGACTGCGTTTCCCCCGGCTTCGCTTCCGGCTCGCCGAACAGGTGCTCGGCCGCCCACCAGTTCTCGTGCGTCTCCGGCGGAAACTCGTACACGAGCTTCACCGGGTCGATGTTCAGGTTGGGCACCATGGTCTTCGTCGAGTACCGCGCCTGGAACTTGACGAGCGGGACGGCGCCCTCCGGCGTGGTCCACGTGAGCCGGACTTTCCCGCCGCCGAGCGGCTCGACCTTCAGGTCGTCGATCGGCTTCGGCGGCGCGGCCTCGCGCCTTCGCTGCCTGTGGATCAGATGATACAACGCCGCCTGGCAGCCGGGATGATCGAGGAAGGTGAAGCCGTCCTCGCGGAGGCCGTGTTCAAACGAGGCCTTGGCGACGTCGCGGATGCGGTTCGGCACGAACTCCTCGCCGTGGTTGATCTTGGGGAGCAGCAGGGCGAAGAAGGCGGTGCCCGGCGTGTAATAGCCGGCGTTCAGCATCCGCGGGTCGCCGTTGAGGTTGTACCGATAGGGCATGAACAGGTTGCCGTCCTCCTTACGCAGGCACTGCTCGCGAGCCATGTACCACTGGATCCCCTCGCAGATGTCGCCGAGCCGGGAGCCGGCGGGGTCGTCCCACCCGAACCGCGTCCGGGCGAGCCAGAACGAGTCGTGGATGATGTACCCGCTCATCAGGCGCGGGGCGTGATCGGGAACCTTCTTGCCCTCCGGCTGGGCGGTCCAGTCGATGCCGCCTTTTCCGAAGACGCCGCGGTGCCAGTCCATCGGCCATCGCTTCCCGCTCATCACGGTCTTGACGTGCCCGCGGATGCCGTCGCGGAACCGCTCGTCGCCGGTGATGTCGTGCCCGCCGGCGAGGAAGTACATCGCCCAGCCGAAGAACCGGGTCCAGCCGTACATGCGCGCGCTGGAGCAATCTTCGCGGAACTTGGTCACGTACTCCTCGGCGGCGTCGCCGATCCGCTGGTCGCCCGTGCAATAGTAGTAGAGCGGGATGCCGTACCAGTGGCGGTGCTCTTCCTCGAAGTTGATCTTGCGGCCGATGTAGTTGCGCCGGCCGAAGTCCGTCCGGCCCTCGCCGTGGTGGACGGACCAGTCGGCGTTGTAGTTGATCCGGTCCTCGGCGTAGAGGAAGTAGGCGCCGGCCCGGGCGATGTCGTCGTCGCGGAGGAAGTTGACGAGCCCGACGCGCGCGAAGTCGTGCTGGTTGCGGAACCCGCCGCGGCCCCAGTACCACGTGCGCCAGACGACCATGTCGCGGCGCCGGCTTGCCTGCCGGTTCTTCCATCCGTTCTTCTTCGCGAACGCCTCTTCCGCCTTCCGGGAGACGAAGTGGTACATCGGATGGATCTCGTCGTCCTCGATGCAGCGGTTGTACCACGCGACCGGGCAGCGGCCGAC
>JAWODX010000600.1:0-4175 GCA_046483085.1 Planctomycetota bacterium | reverse complement strand
CAGGCCGGAACGCGGCCACTTTTACCATACCATGGGTCAGCGATTTGATGTTATGCTCCTGGCGGCCATGCACTTCCAGGATGCCTACAACTTCGAGTTGGATAGGGTTCAGCACTGCGTTATCCATTACGCAGCCCCCAATGGCCGGTTCTATCCCTTCTGCACCTGGAACAGCGGACCCTGCCACCGCTACGCTGTAGAAAAAGAGTTCTCCCGGCCCTTAAAGGCCTCGGGAGAATAAAGAGATTGAGGTATGGGCTAGCGCTCCCCATGACCCCGAAAAAAAGTTCGGGACATTTGAAAAGAGTTCGTGTATGCCTAAGGCATGCAAGCACAAAATCAAATTAAACTGACTTTGGCCCCGAGCCGATGAAAGCGCTGTGCGAGGTGGTCTCGGCCATCAAGATCGACCTGAAGGCATTCAGGAACGCGTTCTATCGCAACCTGACCGGCGGGCGGCTGCAGCCGGTGCTCGACACCCTCCGACTGCTCAAGAAGCAGGAGATGTGGTTCGAGATCGTCAACCTGATCATCCCCACGAAGAACGACGACGAGGACGATCTGAAGGCGATGTGTGCCTGGATCAAGAAGGAGCTGGGGGCCGACGTGCCGCTCCACTTCTCCGCGTTCCATCCGACCTACCGGTTGCGCAACCTGCCCCGCACCCCGAAGGCCACCCTCTTCGACGCCCACGACATTGCGCGAGACGCCGGGCTCCGGTACGTCTACATCGGCAACGTGTACCCCGTCGGGCACAGGGGCGAGAAGACGCTCTGCCCCAACTGCTCCAAGGTGGTCATCGAGCGGAAGGGATATCGAGTGACCGCGCTCCAGGTCAAGGACGGGAAGTGCGCGTTCTGCGAGACCCCGATCCCCGGCGTGTGGGCTTGACGAGCGGGGCGGGTCCTCGGCGCGGCCCTCAGGTGGCCGGGCGCCGGAACCACAGGTCGTAGACCGCCACCAGCGCAAACACCCCCAGCCCCACCACCACCAGCAGCCCCGCCAGCAGCATGGGGTAGACGTAAACGGAGTGTGCCCGCGCCAGCCAGAGGAAGATCGGGCAGGCGGCGGCCATGGCGAACGTGGAACTGATGAAGAAGATCTTCGTGCGCTCGAAGAGCGAGGACTGGACGAACATCAGCCCGAGCCCCGCGAACGCGACGGAGACGAGAAAGAGGTAGAGCCCGATGCCAGCGGCGGCGGCGGCCTGGGACATCGGCGGCTGCGCCCGCGCCAGTGCCGCGGTCCGGCGGTATGCCTCCTGTCGCTCGCCGACCGTCTTCGCCCGGTCGGACGGCGCCGACGCAAAGTCGAGCTCGCTCCCTTCCAGGATGCCGAGGATCTCGTCCAGGTCTGCGCGCGGGGCGCCGCGCCGGCACCAGTCCTTCAGCTTCTCGCGCCGGCCTGCCCCGAGCGGCATCCCGATCCGGTACGCGCTCGGGTCTTCGGCGGCCCGGACCAGCACCGGCCGGCGTGACCCGCCGATGGTGATGTGAAGGTCGCGGACCGAGATCGTCGGGTGGCCGTCCGCATCCTTGCACGCCTGGTAGGCTGCGGCCACGGCCAGCAGCAATCCCACACAGATCATCACCACGAACCCGGTGAAGAGCAGCTTCGTGCTCGTCGCGAGTTCGTAGAGCCTCGTCCGCTGGTACAGAATCGCTCGCTCCTCCTCGTGCAGCCGCACACAACGTACCAGGGTTCGGCCGGTAAGTCAATCGATTCGAGCTTGACAAACGAGCCGGCCGACGGCTATAGTACGGGTGAGCGGTCCTGTGGCCGAGCGGTTAGGCAGCGGATTGCAAATCCGTGTACACCGGTTCGAATCCGGTCAGGACCTCCAGGGGACAGGCGAGCCTGCAAATCGCAAGCTCCACGTACCGAACAAAGCCCGAGCTCGAAATCCCGGACTCGGAAACCCGGGCATCCAGGCTTTGGGAGTCTCCCCGCGCTTCATTGGAAGAAGATCATCAATCCGTGATCGGGACGGCGACGACCTTGATGAAGTCGCGGCTGCGGGTGGCCCAGGCGACGGGGACGAAGCTCTCGGGCGCGGTCTGCGGCGCGGCCAGGATGGTCACCGGCTCGGTCTCCTCGGCGATCGGGCGCGACTTGGTCCACTTCCCGTGCTCCCCCCGGAGGATCAGCATGATCTTCCCGCGCTTGTTCCAGGCGCAGGCGACGCGCCGGCCGCTGGCGATCAGTACGGGGTCCGGCGCCGAGCGGCCCAGGTCGGGCGGGGTGTCGTCGGCCCACGTCTCCCCGTCGTACCGGCGGACCTCGGCGGGGACCCGCCGGCCCATCAGGAGGACGAAGAGGGTTCCGTCGGACGTGGTGGCCACGGACGCCCGGCGCATCTTGCGCGAGATCGGCTCGGGCTTCGTCCAGGTGACCCCGACGACGCGGTCGCCGGGTTCGATCGCCGCGGCCTTGCCCGACTCGACGATCGTCGTGGCTTCGTCGTCGGCGAGGTCGAGCACCTGCAGGACGTGGGTCGTCTTGTCGCCGTCCACCACGAAGAACGTTCCGTAGCGCAGGACGCCCGCCTTCGCGCCGGCGTTCACGATGACACGCTGATCGTCGCCCAGTCGTTTCACCTCGGTCTCGATGGGGCGTGTCCGGCTGAAGACCACGGCCTTCTGATTCCAGCGCCAGATGCAGATGGCTCCGCCGTTGAACGGCGAGAGCCCGACCCCCTGGCAGCGGCCGGCGGCGACGCGACCGTTCAGCCCGGCGTCGTGCCACGTCTCGCCTTCGTCGTCGGAGAACTTCGCGCGGAGCTCGCCGCCCTGACGGCCGGTGTGGACCCAGGCGCACCAGAGCCGGCCCGACGACGTCCGGACGATCGAGAACCGGGCCGTGCAGTGGCGGGCGCCGGTCTCGATCGCGACCTCGGGGCCCATGGCCCAGCGGTCGTCCTCTCGGACCGCCCTGGTGAAGTGGTTCCGGGTACGCCCGCCGCCGCCCGCGCAGCGGCTCGTGCAGTATGCGGCGTAGACGTCGGTCCCCAGGATGGTGGCGGTCGCGCGGTGGTGGCCGCGGTGGTCGCGGCTGAGGCGGGTCGGCCCGGGCTTGCCGTCGAGCCCGGTCCACGTCTTTCCGGCGTCGCGGGAGAGCCAGACGCGCGGCCCGTTGACGACGATCAGGCCGCCCTCGCCGAACCCGCCGACGGCGCGTTCCATTACTTTCATCAGGTCGTATGAGGGCTTGCCGCCGACGTCGATTCGGCCGACGAGGCCGCTCGGCTTCGTCGTCTTCGAGATGTCCAGCGGCCCGAGCTCGGGACCCGGGCGGCGGGGCAGGGCGACGTCCATCGGCGACTCGTCGCGCAGGACCGGCCGGTCGGCCTTCGCGTCGGCCGGTGCCAGCCGGACGTTGTCGAGCCAGACCTTGAACGTTTGTTTCTCGTCGAATCGCTCGAGAACGATGGCGGTGAGTTGTGCCATCTTCGAGCGGTCGAGGTGCCGTTCCCTCGCCGCCCGCGCCAGATCGACTTCCAGCGTGACCCAGCGGCCGGCGGGGAGCTTGAACCGCCGGACGACCGGGTGCGGGATGAACGCGTCTTCGAGCTCGAGCCGGAGCCGGACCGGGATTTCGGCCCGGCAGTCGATCCACAGCCGGTCGTGGCCCGACCAGTCGGTGCCGAATGCCTTGCGGAACCAGCCGTAGGTGCGGAGCACGCGCCCGTGGCGCACTTTTTCGTAATAGATGGTCTCGTTGCCGGGGCGCAGGAAGTTGTACTTGTCGTGGATGGTGCGCACCAGCGCCCACTCGCCGTGGGTCGCGGTCTCGGTGGTCCCGCTGCCCACGTTCTTGTAGTAGGTGAAGCGGCGGGTGGTGTAGGCGGTGTCGGACTCGGTCTCGAACTTCGCTCCCCAGCCGGCGACTTCGCCCTTCTCGAACGAGCAGAGCCGCTTGACGTCCGCACCGGCCGCCGGCCCGGAGACGGCGGCGCACAACAAGACGAGACCCGCAAGACGACGGCCTGGAGAATTCATTCGGCATTCACCTCCTCGGGCCGGTGCCCGGTGGGTTCCGGCCGGCGGGATCAGACGATGGTCGGCCCGTCTTCGTCCGAGGACGGGTCGCCGGGCGCGCTGGCGACGTGTTCGAGCACCTCTTCCTCGACAAAGATGGGGGCCTGGAGCCGGACGGCCAGGGCGACGGCGTCGGAC
>JAWODX010000270.1:0-5258 GCA_046483085.1 Planctomycetota bacterium | reverse complement strand
CGTCAGCGGCAAGCTGGACGTGACGTACGTCGCGGCCGCCGAGGGGCGAGAGCTGGCCACCGCGCTGGCGGCCGCCGATTCGCTCGCCGTCCGGCGGACGGCGCCCGCCGACCTGTCGACCGCCGACCGGGCACTGCTGGCGACCGACGTCGTGGTGCTCGACAACGTGCCGGCGGATCGGCTCGGCGGGGGGCGGATGGCCTGGCTGCAGTCGTTCGTGGCCGATGCCGGCGGCGGGCTGTTGGTGCTCGGCGGCCCCGACGCCTACGGCGCCGGCGGGTACGCGGGCACCCCGCTGGCCGGGCTGCTGCCGGTCGACCCGGACCCCGAGCGGCGTGCGGCGAGGCCCACGTCGGTGGCGGTCGTCGCCGACCGGTCCAGCAGCATGGCCGAGCAGGTCGGCGGCCGGGAGAAGATCGAGTACGTCCGCGAGGCGGTCCTCCGCGCCCGGGCCGAGTTCGGAGCGCGAAGCGGCGACCGGGCCGACGAGATGAGCGTGATCAGCTTCAACGAGCGGCCGGAGGTGCTCATCGAGCGACAGCGCGTCGGGACGCCGGCGGGCGCCCGGGCACTGCGTGCGGCGCTCGTGTCGCTGTTCCCGCAGGGCAAGACGCGGATCGCGCGGGCCCTCGGCGCGGGGCAGACACTGCTGGCCCGATCCGATCTCCGGCGCCACGTCGTGCTCGTCTCCGACGGCCGGAGCCAGGACGAACTGGTCGCCAGGCGACTGATCGCAGAGCTGCGGGCGAAGGAGGTCGTGCTGTCGGTGCTGGGGACGGCGGACGAGATGAACGCGGGGCTGGCGGAGCTGAAGGCCGCGGCCGAGGGCACGCAGGGCCGGTTTGTTCTGCTGGACAGCATCAGCGAGCTGCCGGCGGCGATGGCGCGGGAGACGCGGACCATCGCCGGGTCGCTGGTCCGGCTGGGCGAGTTCGCGGTGGACCGCGGCCCCGGGGCCTGGCCGGGCGACGTGCCCGCCCCCGAGACGGTGCGCGGCTATGTGCTGACGGGCGCCCGGCCGGAGGCGCCGCCGCTCCTGGTCGCCGGGCAGGCGCCCATCCTGGCCGCGTGGCCGCGCGGCCTGGGGCGGGTGGTCGCCTGCACGACCTCGCCGGACGCGTGGGCGCCGGACTGGGCGCGGGCGGCGCCGGGGTTCTTCGAGGCCCTCGTGCTGTGGGCGGGCGGGCGCGGGCGCCGGCCGGTCGTCGACGTCCGCCTGGGGCAGAGCGACGGCAAGATCCGCATCGTCGCCCGGGCCGCGACGGACCTGGGCGAGGCCGAGCCGATCGCCGTGGTTCGAAGGCCGGGGGGCGAGCGGTCGGACGTCCCGCTCCGCCAGACGGGCCGCCGCCGGTACGAGGCCGAGATCGACGGCGCCGCCGAAGGCACCTACGTGGCAACGGTCCGCGGTCGAGACGCCGGGACGCCCCTGGGCGAAGGGCACCTGACGGTGGACGTCGCCGAGGAGTGGCGGCCCGGCGGCGAGACGGGGGCCGGGCTCCGCCTGGCCCGGGCCACCGGCGGCGTCGCGGTCGACGACCTGTCGGAGCTGCCCGCTCCCACGCGGGCGGGCTCGGCGACCCGGTCGACGAGGCGGTTCGTCTCGGTGCTGCTCGGCCTCGCCGCCCTCGCGTTCCTCGTGGCGGTGCTCCGCTGAGCGCGGCGCCCTTCGGCGGGAGGCGGCCGGGAGGAGGGTTGATTCGGGGCGGGGCGATGATAGAATGCGAGCGACCTGGTGAGGAGATTCAATGAGAAAGATGACAAAGGGCCTCGTGGTTTTCCTCCTGTACGCGGCGGGGGTGGCTGTCCTGGTCGTGGCATACCTCATCGCTCCGGAGACGACCGGGGAGCAGGAGGCCCGGGAGCAGAAGGCGGAGCAGCAGGAGCAGCAGCGGCAGGACCGGCTCAAGGAGCGCCGCCTGGAGCGAAAGGAGGCGGCGGAGGGGGAGGCGGAGCAGGGGGAAGCCGGGAAGTAGACCGCGCTTTTCACCGCGGCAGGCCCGCGGTGTCGCGGCTCCGCGGCCGCTCGCCGGGACTCACTCGGGATGATATCGGCCGCCACCGGCGCGCTTCGCGGCGCGCATTCCATCATCGGCCAGGCGGACCAGGTCGCCGGCGGTCGCCGCCCCTTGCGGGTACGTGGCCCAACCGATGCTGAGCGAGGCGCGGGTGCCGGGGGGCTCCTGGATGTCCCCGGCCACCAGGCAGTAGCGGCCGGCGGCGGTGACGGCCCCTTCCTCCGAGGTCTCGGGGAGGAGCACGATGAACTCGTCGCCACCGTACCGGGTGACCCGATCGACTTGTCGGACGGCGCCGGCGAGGGCGGCGGCCACCTGGCGGATCCGCTCGTCGCCCGCCGTCCGGCCGTGATCGTGGTTGCATGCGTCCAGGTCGTCGATATCCACCATGAGCAAGGAGAGCGGGTGCTTGAAGCGCCGGGCCCGACCGATCTCCTCGTCCAGTGCCTGCTCGAACCAGCGGCGATTGCCGAGCCCGGTCAGCGGGTCGGTCATGGCCATCGTTCGGTAGTGGTCGACCTGGCTGCGAAGGTGGGCGCGTTCGAGGGCGAGGCGGACGAGGTGGCGAATCCTGGCGGGCTCGAACGGTTTGGGCAGGTAGCCGAAGGCGCCGTGCTTGATCGCCCGTGCGGCGCCGCCGAACCGCGAGTCGCCCGTGATCACAATGACCGACGCCCGGGGATAGAGCTGGAGGCTCCGTTGAAGGACCGTGATGCCGTCGCCGTCCGGGAGGAGCAGGTCGGTGATGACGACGGGGAAGTGGGAGTTTTCGAGCCGCTCGATCGCGGCGCTCAGGGAGCCGCAGGCCTCCACGTCGTGGCCGTCCCTGAGCAGGGCGTCGCGGATGACCCGCTGCACGGAGGGGTTGTCGTCCACGAGCAGAACACGGCCCGTGGCGTTTGGGGCTTCCTGGTTCATTGGTGCTCCATGAGGGCGGAAATGAGCATCCGGCCTGCCTCCCCTCGCTTCCACGACTGCTAGTTTACGGGGAATCGGCTCGCGGTCAAATGAATTTTCGACGAGCTTGGCATTCGGAACATGTGAGCGGGGCGGGGCGACCTCTCCGTCGCGCTGATTCACAGCGAAAGCGGCTTTACGGAGCGGCCCGGATCGGATATAAAGGGGGGAGCGATTGGATGGGTGTTTTTCCACGCCTGGGAGCAGTCCGATGACACGACCGCTCGCCGCGCTCCTTCTCGTCCTGTCCGCGTGGGGTTCCGCCGCGCCGGCCGCGCCGCCGCCCGAGCCGGGCAAGGCGACGGTCAATCCGCTCGCCCGGTGGGCCCCGGCCGATTCGTTCTTCTTCGTGGCGTTCGACGGCAACAACTCCGCGTTCTCGGGGACGGCCCTGGCCGCGATCCTCGACGAGCCGGAGGTGAAGGCCGCGCTGGCGGAGCCGATCCGGCAGTTCAACGAGATCCTCGGCCAGGAGATGCTGAAGAAGGGGGGGCTCGACCCGAAGACGGTGTTCCCCCTGCTGAAGACGAAGTTCGGGTTCGCGACCAGCGGGTTCGCTCCGCCGGCCGAGGAGGGCGCGGAGCCCCGGCCGGAAGCCCTGGTCGTCATCCGGACCGGCAAGCCGGACAGCCCCGAGGCGAAGGGCGTCCGCCTGCTCCTGGACCACATCCTGGAGAAAGCCGGCCAGCCGCCGGACGCGTTCAAGGAGACCCAGGTCGCCGGGCTCAAGGCGTTCACCGCGACAATCGACCGCAACCGGTTCACCCATCTGACCACCCAGGGCCATTTCCTGATGGGGCTGAACGGCGGGCTTCAGAAGGCGCTGGACAAGGACAGCACGAAGCTCTCGGCGACGAAGGAGTTCCAGCGGATCAGCCGCATCACCGGCGGGAACGAAATCCTCCTCGTCCACTACGAGCACGGGAAGTTCATGCGGGGGATGGGACAACTGCTCATTCCGCCGCCGGCCCGCGAGGCGCTGACCAACCAGCAGTATGGCCTGGCGAACATCGAGTCGATCACCTTCTCGTTCGCCCCTGCGGGGAAGGGCCTGAAGACGAGCGCGTTCGTGCGAACGTCCGGCGGGCCGACCGGCCTGCTCGAGCTCATCGCGGGGAAGCCGGTCGATCCGGCGCTGGTCCGGCTCGCCCCGAAGGAGGCCGAATTCTTCTTCGGCGCGTCGCTGGAGGCGGGCCGCCTGTGGGACACGGTCGCCGCCCTTGCCGCGAGCACTCCCCACGCCCAGCGCGAGTACGAACAGGCGATGGAGAAGGCTCGGCAGGCGCTGGGGTTCGACCTGCGGCGCGACTTCGTGGCGAGCCTGGGCGACGAGGCGGCGGCGTTCGGCCCCGGCCCCATGGTCGCCGTCAAGCTCAAGAGCCCGGCGAAGTTCCGCGCCTGCCTGCAGGCGATGGTCACCAAGCTGGGGCAATTGGCGTCCGGCGGCGGAGAGCCGATGAAGAAGGCGTGGCTCGGGCTGCGGGACATGACCTGGCAGGAGCGGACGCTGACCTACGTCGACGGGGATCACGTGCCGCTGCTGATCCAGCCGTGCTACACGATGGTCGGCGACTGCGCCGTCTTCGCCCTGTATCCGGCGGCGCTCAAGGAGTACCTGCTGGAGATGAAGAAGGGGGAGACGCTGGCCGACAACGCGGACTTCAAGGAAGTCCGGGCGAAACTCGGCCCGGGGGCGTCGTCGATCTACTACGCCGACACCAAGACCTTCGTCGAGGGGATGTACGGAATGATGCCCCTCGTCCTGGGCTTGGCAAAGATGGTGCCGGAACAACCGGAAGAGGCCGCCAAGGTGCGGAAGATGCTGCCCGATCCGGCGAAGCTGCCGGCAAAGAGGGTCATCACGAAACACCTGTTCGGCTGTGTCGCCGCGCACCGCGGCCTCCCGGACGGGGTGCTGTGGGAATGCTATTCGCCGATCGGCGTCCCCACCCCGCCGACGCTCAAACAGGGCGGCGGCGTGTTCACCGTGTCCATGCTCGCCGGCATGCTCCTCCCGGCGCTCGGCAGGGCGCGACAGGCGGCCGAGCGAGCCAGAGCCCTCAATGAGCAGCGGATGAAGGAGCTGGAGAACGACATGGAAGAGCTCAACCGAATGGGCCCGCCGCCCGACCTGATGTGGGAGGGGGTGATGAACGCCCCGGAGTTCCGGAACCCCGACGGCCCCGCCCCAAAGAACGAGCCGCGCGCCGCGCCGGCCGAGCAGAAGTGATGCCGACAGCCGCCGTGTGCTGACATGTTGCAGGACGCAGCGGCAGGCGATAC
>JAWODX010000449.1:0-4437 GCA_046483085.1 Planctomycetota bacterium | reverse complement strand
GTCAGCCGCACGAGCACGTCGTGGCAGCCGAAGGCGCTGATGGGTCGGTCGCGTTTCTTGTGACGGCTGCGGCTCCTGGTGAGCTCGAACGGCGGGGCGAGGTCCCAGCGGCCGTCCTGCGGACGGAACGAGCGCCAGTTCTCGCCATCGTCGACACTCAGCTCGACCGTCACGTCCGGGAGCGTGCCGGCCGGCGTCAGGCCCATCGAGCTCATCGCGTTCGGGGCCCGGATGCGATATACGAGTTGGGCAGGCGTTCCGGCATCGGTCGGCCGGGCGCCCCCGCCGGCGGCCGTGACGTTGACCGGCGGCGTCGCGCACTGCCGCGCGAGCCCGGCGCTGGTCAGGTCGGCGGCGAACGTCCACACGGCGTTCCCGTATCGGTGCGGGTACGGGCCGAACTCCCAGCGGCGCTTGTGCTTCTGCTTCGGGTGGGCGCAGTCGTGGAACGACTTGCCGACGTTGCCCCACAGCCGCCGGACCGATTCGCCGCGCCGCATCGCGAGCTCGACGCGGTGACCGCTGTCGATCTCGAGATGCTGCGTGTGGACCCATCCGGACATCCAGCGGGCGTTGTCGTGCCAGAGCCGGCGGCCGTACGCCGGCCGATAGACCAGCGAGTGGTCGCGGGCGATGTCCTCGCTCGATGCGATGCGGGAGCCGTCGCGCGTTCGCACGAACCAGCCCTCGGACACGTCGAACACGTGCATGCGTCGGACGCCGTCGGGGTCGCGCCAGCCGACGTCGCACAGGGTGTGGCCGGCCTTGTAGAGCTTGAAGGCGCGGAGGCCCAGCCGCCGCATCCCGGTCTGCATCACCCGCGCCTGCCCGTCGCACCAATGCACGCCGTACGTGTTCAGCAGCAGGATCGGGTCGAGCACGTATCGGCCCGCCCGGTCAACCGGCGGCTCGTGGTCGGCAGGGAACTGCATCATCCGCCGGGTCCAGTGCCAGACGGCGATCGCCTTCTCTTCCTCGGTCTTCGCGCCTTCGAGCCGGACGGCGTCGCGTGCAAACTGCGCGACCGTCGAGCAGTCCGGCCAGCGCGCGTTCACCACCTTCAGGCCCGTGACCGCCGGCTCGGCGCAGAGCAGCGGACGCGTGTCCGGCGGGCGGCGAATGGCCGGCGCGCTGTCGCGCGGCCCGGCGCAGGAGGCCGCCAGGAACGGGAGGAGAAGGAGGGCCGAGCCGCCGGTACGTCGCCTTGTCATGAGCGGAACCTCTTGCTGTACGACGAACCGGGGACTACGCGAACACGTGCAGCAGGCCGACGACCTCGTTGTCGCTGTTGCGGACGGGGGCGTAGGCGGACACGGCCCCGGCGGCGGAGTCGAGCTCGGTCGTCACGACCCCTTTCTTGATGCACTCGCGCTGGGGCTTGTTCATGGGGAACGGCGCCCGGCCGTGCGGGTTCTCCATGCCGCAGACGACGGCCTCGAGCTTCGACGGGGCGTCGGTACGGCGGAGGGCGAAGAGCGCGCGGCAGGGCACGTCCTGCATCCGCTCGACGAGCAGGACCGTCCGCTTCACGTTGATGTACGGCTCGTGTGCGAAGTTGACGTCGTCGGCGCCGGTCCAGGTGGCCGAGGTCTCGTCGGCGTGGACCGCCTCGGCGGCGTCACCGTCCATGAACAGGGCGCCGATGCGGGCGACCTCGGCGAGGGTGTCGGCGAGCTTCTTCTTTGCCATTCGCGGCTGCGCCTTCGGTTGGGCCACGGTCTGTTCCTTTCGTTCTGCCGGTGCAGTTGTGGGCTACGCGGTCTCGACGGCCTCGGCCAGCGCGGCGCGGACGGCGTGCCAGCTCAGCGGGTCGGACAGGATGCGGTGGTCCATCGACGCGGCGTCGCTGCCCGAACGCGGCGGGCGCCCGGCGCTCCACCAGAAGTCGGTGTCCGTGCCCAGCACGCCGTTGATCACCTTGATCCCGGCCCCGGGCTTTTTCTTCTCGTCGAGCATGTAGGCGTACTCGATCGTCTGCATGGCGTTCCGGAGGACCTTGGCCCGGATACCGCCGACGACCTCGCGGCTGCCCCACGGGGTGCCGGGGAAGAAGACGGTCGTCGCGTAGCGATCCCTCGACGTCCGCCAGATGTCCGGATGCCAGCCGACCGCCTGCCACCAGGTGAAGCCCTCGACGCGTCGGCCGAGCGTCTTGACCGGCCACATCCAGACCCAGCTCAGCGGGGTGTCGAGCCCGCTGCCGCCGCCGTAGTGGAAGAGGTCGCAGCCCTTCCTGTGCATGGGCCCGATGCTCTCGGGCGCCTCGGCCATGCAGCCGCTGTTGACCACCCACAGCTTCACGAAGTCGGTCAGGTCGGTCTTGCTGTGCTTCGCGAATACCCAGGACGAGTCGACGCGCCAGATGAACGAGACGGGGTCGGCCTCGTCGTACACGCCCTTGCCCAGGTCGCGGAAGTGGTACATGTGTTCGGTGTCTTCGAGGAAGCGGATCTCGTCGCCGTCGTACGGGTAGTACTTGTAGCGCTGCTTGTGGTTGAAGAAGAGCTCGAACTTGGTGTCGGTCCAGCCCTTTTCCCGGAAGTGGTCGACGAACTCGCGGCCGATGCGCCGCCACTCGGTCGCGTAGCCCTTCTTCCGGTAGTTGACGAAATCGGCCGGCCAGTGGAAGTTCTGCGGCGTGTAGAAGTACGGGATGGGGATCGCCCCGCGGCGGGTCGTCTTGAACGCCGACCCGTCGAGGTAGCCGCCGACGTGCCGATCGTACTTGCCCCACGCCTTCACGCGGATGTCCTTGCCCTTGCCCGTCAGCTCGGGGATGAGCGTCGGGTGGCGGATCGCGCCCGAATGCGAGTAGGGCAGGTAGTGCAGCAGCGCGCGATGCTCGTGCGCGGCCCGGTACGTGTTCTTCTCCGCCTTGCGGTAATCGGCCGAGTCGCGGTCAGTCTCGCTATCGCGCAGGTCCTGCCAGCCGCTGGCCACGCCGCAGGCGTAAGAGTTCATGTCCGCGACCTGGCTGCAGGCGTCGGGGATGGCGAACGAGCCGACCTCGATCTCGAGCGGAATCTCCTGCCGCGTCACATCGCAGGTCACCGCCAGCACCCCGCGGTACGTGCCCTTGGCCGCGTCCCTCGGCACGAACAGGTCGAGCCAGAAACCCTGCGCGGTCTGGTTCGGGACGCCGACCATCTTCCACGGGATGCCGACGGGCTCCGACAGGCGCTTGACCGGGACGAGCGCGTCGGGGACCCATCCGTGCGGGTCGCCCAGATCGTGGTACCACTCGACGTGCGGCTCGAACTCACTCTTTCCGATCGTCTTGCCGCGCGGGCCGTCGAGCCCGGGGAACGTGAGCCGGATCTCGCCGACGCGGGACCCGCTCCGCACAACCACCTGCAGCGAGACGTACTCGTTCTTCGCCGCCGCCAGCCGCACACAGCCGTCGCCGTCCTCGAGCCGCGCCGCCGACGGGTCGGACAGCGCGGCCTCGTCAATAAGCCGACCGCTGATCGGATCGACACGCACCCATTCGCTGTATACCTCGACGGCGGGACCGGTCCCGGATCTCTTTCGCTTGGCCATACGACCTTCCTTGTCTTGTTGCCGGTTGCCACGGAAACACGGCCGCCTATCCTACCGGCGGGGCCGGTGCCGCGCAAGCGCGGTCAGTCGGGAGGCATTTGCCATGTCCCTTGCCAGAGGTGTCGCGGACTCGATCTCCGGCGGTCATCGGGGCTTCGCTCGGCAGTCTTCGGGCCGGATCTGAGCGAACCGGCGAGCGAGATGGCGTAGCCCCCGCGGCTCGGACTCCCTGAACCCGCTCGCCACACGGCAGACACGGACCGTCTGTCTCCGCCGCCCGGCCGGGTCGGGCATGGATACCTGACCCGGCCGAGCCGGCGGCCCGTGAGTCATGGACGTGAACCTCAAACGCCGACAGCAAGCCGCCATCGACCGGGCGAAGGCCCAGCGCGAGGGCCGGCGGTACGCGGCGTTCTTCGAAGGCCACCGGGCCTTCCAGGAAGGCCGAGACGTGGACGCCTGCCCCCACCGGGCCGGGCCGCTGGCCACCGCCTGGCGGAACGGCTGGCGCTACGCGGAGGCCGAGTCGTGAGCCTCCGGGAGCAGGACGTCTTCGGCCCGCGGCGGAAGCGCCGCAGGCGACCCGAGCGAGAGGTGCAGAAGGCCTGTCTGGCCTGGCTGAAGGCCCACGGCGCCCTGGTGGCGGTCACCGACGCCGGCGCCGCCTACCGGGCCGGGGCGTTCTTCGGCGACGCCATCCCGGCCGGCTGGCCGGACATCACCGGCGTGCTGCCCGGCGGCCGGTTCATCGGCGTGGAGTGCAAGGCCAGGCGGGGCCGGCAGTCCCGGGCCCAGAAGGCCATGGAACGCGAGATCCGCCGCCGGGACGGGCTCTACGTCCTCGCCCGGGGCGTCGAGGACCTGAGGAAGGCGATCGAGGATGCAGACGGTCAGGGA
>JAWODX010000317.1:0-7767 GCA_046483085.1 Planctomycetota bacterium | reverse complement strand
AGGAGGACGTGCCGGTCTCGCTCGGCGGCCGGCGGCTCTACCGCCCGGCCCAGTTCCTCACCTCGCTGTTCGGGCTGCCCGACTACTTCGACTTCGATCCCAGCCCGTACATCTTCTTCGTCTTTCTGGTGTTCGTCGGGTTCTGTTTCGGCGACGCGGTGTACGGGCTGGGGCTGCTCGCGCTCGGCTGGTGGCTGGCGAGGAAGGCGCGGCGGTATCCGTCGACCGCGCATTTCTTCAGCCTGATGGCGTGGTGCGGTGCGGCGTCGGTCGTGTTCGGGGTACTCAGCGGCTCGTGGCTGTCCGACCTGGTGAGCGAGCGGTACCTGGGGTCGGGGCCGGTCGCCTCGGCGCTGATCGCGGCCCGGACGCGGCTGGCGCTGTTCGACCTGATGGACCGGCCGCTGATCGGGCTGGGGCTGGCGCTGGGGATCGGCGTGCTGACGCAGTTCTACGGGATCGGCCTGCTCATCTACCGGCGATGCCGGCGGCGGGATTACTTCGCCGCGTTCAGCGACGGGGTGCTGTGGCTGATCTTCCTGCCGGGCCTGACGCTGTTGCTCGGGGCGGTGGCGGCGAACCTGCCCTCCGTCTGGTTCCAGGTGGGACTGTGGGCGACGCTGCTGAGTGCGCTGGGCCTTGTCCTGACGCAGGGCCGGCACGAGGAGAGCCCGGTGGCGAAGGCGATCGTGGGGCTGGTCAGCCTGTACGGGATCCTGGGATCTTACGGCACGACGTCGTTCCTGAGCGACGCGTTGTCGTACTCGCGGCTGCTGGCGCTGGGGCTGGCGACGGTGGTGATCGGGATGGCGGCGAACTACATCGCCGAGCTGGCGCGCCGGGCGCCGTTCGTCGGCCTGCTGCTCTTTCTGGGTTTCCTGGCGGTCGGCCACCTGATCAATTTTCTGGTGAGTATCCTGAGCGGATTCGTCCATTCGGTCCGCCTCATTTTTGTGGAGATGTTCTCGCGGTTTTACGAGGGCGGCGGTCGCCCGTTCGCCCCGCTCGGCGTGCCGGAGTCGGTTCGCGTCATCGACGAATCGTGACCGGCCGAGGCGCTTTGCTCCGACGTGGAAAGGAGTTGACGATGGCGGAATTCTGGCAGGTGTATTTCCTGGAGACCGGCCTGGGGTGGGCGATCCTGGGCGCCATTGCGGCGGTCATGCTGGGGGGGATCGGCTCGGCGAAGGGGATTCGGATCGCCGCCGCCCAGGGGGCCGGTGTGATGTCCGAACAGCCCGAGCTGTTCGGCAAGCTCTTCCCCCTGATGGCCATGCCCGGCACACAGGGCATCTACGGCTTCATCTACGCGTTCCTGCTGATGCAGCGGACGGGGTTCTTCGCGAAGCCGATCTCGGTGTCGCCGGTGACCGGCCTCGGCTACGGGCTCGTCGGCCTGGGGGCGGGCGTCGTCTTCTGGCTCAGCGCCATCAACCAGGGGCAGGCCTCCGCCGCGTCCATTAACCTGACCGCGAAGAAGCCGGACCAGTTCGGCCGCGGACTCATCCTGCCCGCGCTCGTCGAGTTCTACGCCATGCTCGCCCTGCTCGCGTCCATCTTCTTCCTCTTCTTCCTCGAATGGCCGCCCGCGGCGCAATAAAACATGAGCGTCAGGAACATCGAGGAAAAGGTCGTCGAGTCGGCCCGGGCCGAGGCGGAGCAGCTCGTCACCGACGCGCGAAAAGCCGCCGACGAACGACTCGACGCGGCGAAGAAGGAACAGAAGGAGCGGGCCGAACAGGCCGAGTCCGAGGCCCGCGAGGACCTGGCCCAGGGGCTCGAGCGGTCGGCCACGTCCGCCCGGGCCGCCAACAAGCTGAAGCTGCTCGCCCGGAAGTCCGAAATCCTCGACGCTGTCTTCGACGACGCGGTCGGCCGGTTCATCGGCGACCGCGACGGCGCATACCGGGAGTGGCTCGAGGCCCAGGTGGCGGCCGTAGCGGGGAGCGCCGGGACCCTGGTCCCGGCGGAACCGGACCGCGACGCGATCGCCGAGCTCCTGTCGGACCAGGACGATCCGCCGGAGCTCTCCGACGAGTCGCTGCCGCTTCGGGGCGGGTTCGTGGTCCGGGGCGAGCGGGCCGACGAGGACTTCTCGCTCGACGCCCGGCTGGCCGACCTGAAATCCGAGCTCCTGCCGGAGCTGGCGAAGAAGGCGTTCGAGGGCTTGCCCGCGGGTAGAAGCGAGAAACAGGAGCAGGAGCAGGAGCAAGAGTAGGAGCAAGAGCAGGGGTACCGGGAAGACCATGCGGGACGAAATGGACTGGGGATACGCGAGCGGGGTGGTTGCGGTGCTCGAGACGTTCCTGCTCGAGCCGGACGCAATCGCCGACCTGGCCCGCGAGGCGGGGTCGGCCGAGGACGTGCTGGGCCGCGCCCGCCGCAGCCCGGTCTATGCCGACGTCGCCGCCGGCGAGGCGGAGGACCCGATGGGGGCGGCCGAGGTGCTCGAGGCCGCACTGGTCGGCTACGTCCGCGACTTCGTGACCTGCTGCCCGACCGCCGCCGTCGCCGACGTGTTCCTGATCGAGCACGACCTGCGGGACCTGGCGAACCGACTGAAGGCCGAGCACTGCGGCGCCGACCGGCGCCCGGTCGAGCTCTCGCGCCTGCCGGAGGACGAGATTGGCGACTGGCTGGCCGACCGGCCGCGCCTGGCCGAGATCGCCGCCGAGCTGGCCGAGCGCGGCGAGGCCGGCGAGCCGATCCCCGCCGACCGCGTCGACCGCATGCTCGACGGTGCGTTCATCGCCATGCGGCCGGAGCTCACCGCGCCGCTCGGCTCGCCGCTGGTCGACCGGTGGGCCCGGCGGAGCCAGGAGCACGTCGCGCTCGTCGCCGTGCTCCGCGCCCGGCACGCCGGGGTCGACCCGGCCGACGTCCGGGAGACGCTGCTCGACGGCGTGCCCGGGGGGGACGCTCTGGCGGAACTGGCGGGCGCCGAGGGCGAGGAACTGGCCCGGGCGCTGGCCGAGCGGCTGCCCGCGGACGCGGCCGAGCAGTTCGACCCGTCGGCCGGCGCCGTGTCCATCCAGGCGCTGGAAGATCGGCTCGACGCGGAGCTGGCGTGGACCCTCGCGCCGGCGCGGTACCGGCCGTTCGGCCCGGAGCGGGTCTTTGCGTACCTGTGGCGGCTGTTCCGGGAGAACCGGAACCTCCGGGCGGCGCTCGGCGGGCTGGCGGGCGCGATCGAACCCGACCTGGTCCGAGCCGCCCTGCGAGGCGCCCATGGCTAAGATGGTGGCGATCGGCGCGGAGCGGTTCACCCTGGTCTTCGGCGCGCTCGGTTTCGAGCCGCGGCCGGCGGAGCCGGCGGAGTTCCTCGGAACGCTGGAGGCGGTTCTCGAGGACCGGAACGTGGGGCTGGTGGTGTGCGGCGAATCGCTGCTCTCCGACCACGCGGTGCCCGACTTCCGGGAGCTGTGCCGGGAGGGCGCGGCGGCCGTCGTGCTTCTGCCCGACCGGCCGGAGCCGGCGGGTACGGGCCGCGAGCTGATCCGCCGGAGCATCGAGGCCGCCGCCGGCGTCGACCTCCTCTCGTCCGTGCAGGAGCACGAGGAAGACAGTGAGTAGCTTGTCCTACGTAGCCCCGAGCGACGGCGAGGGGCGAAGTAGGATGACGAGCGACGGCGCACGGCGGACCGAAGAAGGAGAAGCACAACGTTGAACTTCCAACGTTGGCGGTTCGGCCGCTGAGAGTCGAGCTGTGGCCGCTGGCGGATCGCTGATGGCTGATAGCTGACAGCGGAGAAGAAGAGGAACCGATGGCAGACGATCAAAAGGGCAAGGTGATCCGGGTGTCCGGGCCGCTGGTGGTGGCGGTCGATCTCGAAGGGACGAAGATGCACGAGGTCGTCCGCGTCGGCGAGGAGCGCCTGTTCGGCGAGGTGATCGAGATCCGCGGCGCGGAGCACTCGATCCAGGTCTACGAGGCGACCGAGGGGCTCGGGCCGGGCGCCCCGGTCGAGCCGACGGCGATGGCACTCTCGGTCGAGCTGGGCCCGGGAATGATCGGGACGATCTACGACGGGGTGCAGCGGCCGCTGGAGCGGATCCGCGAGGAGTCGGGCAACTTCATCGCCCGCGGGATCGAGCTCGACGCGCTGGACCGCGAGAAGACGTGGCACTTCGTCCCGGACGCCGACGAGGGCGACGAGGTCGGCCCGGGGGACATCATCGGCCACGTGGACGAGACGGAGGCCGCGGTCCACAAGATCATGGTCCCGCCCGGGGTGAGCGGTCGGCTGGCCGGCATCGAAGAGACAGACGCCACGGTCGAGGAGACGGTGGCCGTGGTCGAGACCGATTCGGGCGAGCGCGAGCTGACCATGATGCAGCGCTGGCCGGTCCGCCGAGAACGCCCGGTGGCCGACCGGATCGCGCCGGGCGTGCCGCTGGTCACCGGCCAGCGCGTGCTCGACGCCCTGTTCCCCATCGCGAAGGGGGGGACGGCGTGCGTGCCCGGCCCGTTCGGCTCGGGCAAGACGGTCGTCCAGCACCAGTTGGCGAAGTGGGCGGACGCCGACCTGATCGTGTATGTGGGATGCGGGGAGCGCGGCAACGAGATGACCGACGTGCTGCTCGAGTTCCCCGAGCTGGAGGACCCGAACACGGGCCGGCCGCTGATGGAGCGAACGGTGCTGGTCGCGAACACGAGCAACATGCCGGTGGCCGCGCGCGAGTCGAGCGTGTTCACCGGCATCGCCATGGCCGAGTACTTCCGGGACATGGGCTACGACGTGGCGATGATGGCCGACTCGACGTCGCGGTGGGCGGAGGCGATGCGCGAGATCTCCGGCCGGCTCGAAGAGATGCCCGGCGAAGAGGGCTACCCCGCCTACCTGGGCAGCCGGATCGCCGAGTTCTACGAGCGGGCCGGGCGCGTCACCTGTCTGGGCTCCGACGGGCGGACCGGGAGCGTGAGCCTGATCGGCGCGGTCAGCCCGCCGGGCGGCGATCTGTCCGACCCGGTCGTCCAGGCGACCCTCCGCGTGGTCCGCGTCTTCTGGGGGCTCGACGACGCACTCGCCGCCGAGCGCCACTTCCCCGCCATCAGTTGGCTGAACAGCTATTCGCTCTACCGGGACCAGATCGACGCGCACGTGGCGGAGACCATCGGGCCCGACTGGCAGAAGAACCGGACCGAGGCGAGCCGCCTGCTCCAGCAGGAGTCCGAGCTCGAAGAGATCGTCCGCCTGGTCGGCATGGACGCCCTCTCGGACTCCGACCGCCTGACCATGCTCGTCGCCCGGATGATCCGCGAGGACTTCCTCCACCAGAACGCGTTCATGGACGTCGACACGTATACCTCGCTGGAGAAACAGTTCCGGATGCTCGACCTGATCGTCCACTTCCACCACAAGGCCCGCGAGCTGCTTGACGAGGTCGAGGAGGTCGACATGGAGGAGCTGGGCGGGCTCGGCGTGGTCAACCGGATCGCCCGGGCCAAGCTCATCCCCGAGGACCAGATGGACCAGTTCGACGAGATCCTGAAGGAGATCGACGAGCAGATCCAAGGAATGAAACAAGCACCAAATAACAAATCGCAAAGCTCAAACAATTCCCAAGGTTCAAATCCCAAGGGCCAAACCAGTGACGAGGGCGATATTTCCTGATCCCGGAGGTCTTGGCGTTCCGTGTGTCGAGTTCATTTGATATTCGTCCCTTCTTCGCCATTTGCCGTTTGACATTTGCGGCTTGGAGCTTGTTTGATATTTGGTGCTGGACGATTGATTTCGAGGAGAAGCGGTGGCGAAAGAATACAAGACGGTACGCGACATCGTGGGGCCGCTGATGCTGGTCGAGGACGTGGAGGGGGTGACGTTCGGCGAGCTGGCCGAGGTCCAGCTCCCGGACGGCAGCCAGCGGCTCGCCCGGGTGCTCGAGGTGACGACGAACACCGCGCTGGTCCAGCTCTTCCAGGGGACGCAGGGCATCGCGCCCGGCCGGGTCAAGCTCCGGTTCCTCCGCCGGGGCCAGGAGATGGCCGTGTCGCCCGACATCCTCGGCCGCATGTTCGACGGCATGGGCCGGCCCATCGACGGCGGCCCCGACGTCATCCCCGACAAGACCCTGGACATCAACGGCTCGCCCATCAACCCGTGCGCCCGCGACTACCCGAACGAGTTCATCCAGACCGGCATCTCGACAATCGACGTGATGAACACGCTGGTCCGCGGCCAGAAGCTGCCACTGTTCAGCGGCTCCGGCCTCCCCCACGCCATCCTCGGCGCCCAGATCGCCCGCCAGGCGAAGGTCCGCTCCACCGAGGAGGGGTTCGCCGTCGTCTTCTGCGCCATGGGCATCACGTTCGAGGAGTCGAACTACTTCGTGGAGGACTTCCGGCGGACCGGGGCGATCGAGCGGGCGGTCCTCTTCATCAACCTGGCCGACGATCCGGTGATCGAGCGGATCGCCGCGCCCCGCGCCGCGCTCACCGCGGCGGAGTACCTCGCCTTCGAGCTCGACCTGCACGTGCTCGTCATCCTCACCGACATGACGAACTACTGCGACGCGCTGCGCGAGATCTCGGCGGCGCGGAAGGAAGTCCCCGGCCGGCGCGGCTACCCCGGCTACATGTACACCGACCTGTCGCAGATCTACGAGCGGGCCGGGCGCCTGCGCGACAAGAAGGGCTCGATCACCCAGATCCCCATCGTGTCGATGCCCGGCGACGACAAGACGAACCCCGTCCCCGACCTCACCGGCTACATCACCGAGGGCCAGATCTTCCTCGACCGCCCGCTCCACAGCGAGGGGGTCTACCCGCCCGTCGACGTGCTCCCCTCGCTCTCGCGCCTCAAGGACAAGGGGATCGGGGAGGGGAAGACGCGCGACGACCACCCCGAGGTGATGAACCAGCTCTACGCCGCCTACGCCCGGGGCAAGAGCGCCAAGGAGCTCGCCGTCGTGCTGGGCGAGTCGGCGCTCTCACCGACCGACCGGCTCTACGTCCGTTTCGCCGACGAGTTCGACGAGCGGTTCGTGACCCAGGGGACCGACGAGAACCGCGACATCGAGGAGGCCCTGGACCTCGGCTGGGACCTGCTGGGCATCCTGCCCGAGAGCGAGCTGAAGCGCTGCCGGCCCGAGACCCTCGAGAAATACTACCAGCCGCGCGAAGAAACAGAAGACAGGAAACAACAGAAATAGACGCAGATTCACGCAGATGGCGCAGATTGCGCTGAACGCAAGAAGCAGAGGAATAGACGCAGATTCGCGCAGACGGCGCAGATTGCGCTGAACGCAAGAAGCAGAGGAATAGACGCAGATTCACGCAGATGGCGCAGATTATATTCAGGGGGCCGCGGCGAATGAAGAGGGATCATGCGGATTTCAAGTACAAGGATCTGACCGGGAAGATCATCGGCGCTGGGATGGCGGTGCAAAGCGAGCTCGGCTTCGGATTCGCGGAGAAGGTGTACGAAAACGCCCTGGTCATTGAGTTGGAATCGGCCGGGCTGGCGGTGCAACAACAGGTCCCGACGCCGGTGTACTACCGCGGCGAGCTTGTCGGCGACTACTTCGCCGACCTGATCGTCGAGGGCAAAGTCATCGTTGAGTTGAGAGCTGTCGCGAAGCTCGACCCGGTCCACGAGGTGCAGCTCGTCAACTACTTGAAAGCGACTGAACTCGAGGTGGGGCTGTTGCTCAACTTCGGCGACCGCCTGGAATACAAGAGGCGGGTGTTTTCGAAACGGGCACGCACGCAGATGGAGGGGCGGGCATGAACTACTTTCCCGGGGCTGCAATCTGCGAAATCTGCGT
>JAWODX010000242.1:0-4964 GCA_046483085.1 Planctomycetota bacterium | reverse complement strand
CGGAAGGGTTCTACGCGCGTGACCGCGCGGGCAACCGGTACGCGCGCGGTCACGCGCGTAGAACCCTTCCGGCATGTGGACGACGATCAACTCCATCTCGCCGAGTTCCGCCAGGCGGTCGACCGCCTCGACCAGTGCGTCCGGATCGAGCGCCCCGTCGGCCGCCCGCGCCGAGCATCCAACGGTCCGCGCCGCCTCGATCTCGTTCAGAATCAGGTAATCGGTGTGGCGGAGAGCGGGTGGCACGATCTTCGTGAACCGATCGCTCTCCTCGCTGACGACGTCGACGCTGGTCCGGATGCCGGCGGCCTGGAGTTCGGCGAGCAGGCGGGCGGCGGTCGTGCCGTGCTCGTCGTCCGGCTCGTCCATCCGGTCCAGCAGCAGCAGGTAGCCGAGGTGGAAGATGCGGCAGCCGAGCGAGTCGACGGGGACGTGCTCGGGGCCGAACCGCGCGTTCGCTCCGCGATAGTGAAAGAACTGCCGCTCGCCGGTGCCGCGCTCGTTCATCACGTCGGTGTAGGACGTGCCGGCCTGATCGGTTTGCGCAATGAGCGACGCGTCGAGGCCGGCCTGCCGGGCCCGGTCGAGCACGAAGCGGCCCTCCTCGTCGCAGCCGACCACGCCGAGCCCGACCAGGGGGAACCCCGCTTCCATGCGGGCGAGGTCGAGCAGGACGTTCGCCGCGGCCCCGCCGGTCGACGAGCTCTGTGACACGATGCTGCCCAGCATCCCCCGGCCGGGCAGATGGTCGACGTCCTTCACGATATCGACGATCCAGTTCCCGCCCGCCGCGATGCCCGCCCGCTCGCTCATGATCTCCGTCCCGGAATCATCGGCAATCCGTGGTCAGGCGTCGTGCCGTTGTGTCGTCGCGGTGCCGTTTTTCTGCCCGCACTCAGCGACGCGCCGGGGCGAATCGCTCACGAGCCTGACCAGCGGCGGTTCGTCCTCCTCGATCTCGCTGAAGCGGCCGATGTCCGGGTTGGCGAAGAAATTGTCGTGCAGGTCATCGTTCGCGCTCGACACCTCGCCGATGATCGCGTAGTCGGACTCGGCCCAGAACGAGTGCTCGATCTCCTGCGCCAGGGTGACGCGCTCGCCGGCGTTCAGCACGAGCGGCTCGTCGGCGGGGACCGCGCGTTCTTCGCCGTTGACCGGGAGCCGGGCGGGCCGGGGCGAGTCGGAATGGAGCTGCACGGCCAGCCGGCCCCAGCGGCAGATGATGTCCTCCTTCTTCGCCCGATGGTGGTGCCGGGGCGTCACCTGGTTCCTGCGGGCGTACATCAGCTTCTCGCAGTACTCCGGCTGCTCGGCCAGGTTGACCAGCACGAGCCCCCACCGGTCGAAGTCGCCCAGCCCGAAGTCGGTCACGTCCCACCGCGGATTCGGCGGGAGCGCCCGATCGTGGCGGTCGAACGCGGCCATCGCCTCACGGACGGCCGCGTTGATCTGCGATCGTTTCATCTCGTCGGTGATTCTCGCGCAAGCCCGCCCCGCATGCAAGCGTCCGGGTTCCGGGCCCTGTTGCCAAGGTACGACAAGGAACGGCAGAACGGAACCACGACGGCACGACGTATACTCCCGCCGGGATAGAGCCGGCAGGCCGGGAGCAAGAGCACGAGGGGAAAACGGTGCCCCCTATGTGGATATTCAAGAGGGAAATTGAGCGCTACGTCATCGCCGACCTTTGCATGTCGCTGCCCCGGAACGTGCTGTTGCGGATGACGCAGCCGGAGGTCGCCCACTGGACGCACGGGGCGTGCCGCATCTTGTGCGTCGTGACGTCCTCCGTCAGGCAGTCCCACGCGTGCTGCCAGCCGACGCAGGCGGTGCCGCCGCCGTCGTACATGGCGTCGATGAACGTGCAGTCGCGGACCGCGCACCATTTCGAGTTCGTAAGGTCTACTACGCTCGTGTCACCCTGTCAGGCATGCCACACGGAATCGGCCCGCGGCCGGGACAGAGGGCCGGGTTTCAACAGTGCGCGACTGTCCCTTGTGGATCAGTGCTGCAGCGTCAGGCCTCCGCCCCCGGCGCCAGCGGCAGCGAGGCCCGCCGCGCGGCAACCCGCATGGCCAGGTTGAGCGCTGTGAAGAACAGCGGATGCCTCCGGTGGCGCGGGAGCCGCTTGAGCACCGAGCCCAGGCGATAGAATGCCCGGCGGACGCGGTGCTGGCCCTCGGCCAACTGGCGCGCGGTCATTCGGGCGGGCCGGAAGACCGTTGTCGTGTGGTCGTAATGCCGCCAGTCCTCGCTGAACAGCCGCCCCTCGCTCTTGAGCCTGTCGTAGATCGTCGTGCCGGGATACGGCGTGAGGATGTTGAACGTGGCGGAGTGGACCCGAGCCCTCATGAGGAAATCGAGGGTCTCGTCGAAGATCTCGGGGCCGTCGGTGTCGAACCCGAAGACCACGGAGGCGTGGAAGAAGATGCCCGCCGCCTGGACCCGCTCGATCGCGTCCGCTACGTCCGTCAGGTCCCGGTACGACTTCTTCATCCGTTTCATCGACTCTTCCGAGACCGTCTCCATGCCGAAGAAGAGCCCGCGGCAGCCGCTCGCGCGCGCCGCCCGAACGAGCTCCTCGCGGTTCGCGAAGGACATCGAGGACTGCCCGACCCACTGGATGTTCAGCGGCTTGAGCGCCTCGAACAGTTCCAGCGCATAGTCGGGGCGCGCGATCACGTTGTCGTCCAGGATCAGGTGATACTTGCGGCCCGATCGCCTGGCGTCCTCGACGACCCAGTCGACGGGGAAGGTCCGGATCTTCCGGCCGTACACCCGCGAGACCGAGCAGAACTCGCAGTTGTACGGGCAGCCGCGGGTGGTCATCAGCGGGTTGACGTTCATGAAACGCTTCACTGCGCCCAGGTCGCGCCGGGGGTGCGGGACCTTCGACAGGTCGGCGGGCCCGTCGGACTGGTACAGCGGCTCCAGCCGCCCGGCCTCGGCGTCGGCCACGACCTGGGGCCAGACCGGCTCGCCCTCGCCGACGACGACCGCGTCGGCGTGCTCCGCCGCCTCTTCCGGCAGGACCGACGCGTGGATGCCGCCGATGACCACCCGCGCCCCCTTCTCGCGAAAGTGATCGGCGATCATGTAGCCACGCGGCGCGTTCGCCGTCATCAGGCTCAGGCCGACCAGGTCCGGCTCAAGTGAGAAGTCGATGTCCTCGAACTCCTCCATCACCACGCGCACATCGTGGCGCTCGTCGGTCAGCGCGGCGAGGAGCTGGAGCGCGACTTCCGGGATCTGGAGCGCCGCCGGCGTCCGGCGGGCCACGTCCTGACAGGGGGAAGCGAGGAGAATCTTCATTGGGGCCGTCAACTCCCGCAACCATGGGGCCCGCGACCCAGCGAATCACCGGCCCGCGGGTCTGTCGCCGCTTTGCCCCGGCTCACAACCGGGGACCCTTCGCCAGTCCGAACCTACCGGCCCGGCCGGGCTGTGTCAAGCCCGAGGCCCTGTCGATCAGGATTGCTCGGCCTGCATCTCGGCAAAGGGATCTGGTGCCGTCGTGTGCCGGGAACCGTCTCCTCCGGCGCGCCCGCAGGTGGGAGAAGCGCCGCCCGCGAGCTTCGTCGGCCGGGGGCGGGGCCTCCGCGCTCACTCCCGCAATTCGACGTGGATGAGGTTGTCGCTCGTCATGGCCATCTTCGACCTCTCCGGCACACCGGGCATCCGCTCCCCGCCCATCTCCACCTCCGGCGTCGGCACGTCAACACGAAACTGCATCGTGAAGGCGACCGTCCCCGACACGAACGCCCGCTCCGCGATATCGAAATAGAAGACCGACTTCCCCTTTGTCCAGCAGCCGTATTCCCCCTCCAGCTCCTCGGGCACGTCCAGCTCGGAGATATCGATGTCCACGTCGAGCCGGGCGCACGTGCGCTCGCCGATCCGCACATATCTCGTGAGCGTCACGCGCGAACGGCCTTTCACCTGCAGCACGGATCCCATGGCGTTGAACGGCATCTGTGCGGGGATATCGGCCGACCCGCCCACCTGCAGCGGCTTGTCGGGCAGCGGGAACAGCAGCTTCAGCAGCATGTCCTCCGGCGTGCCGGCGAACGACGCCGCCCCGTCTTCCTTCATCCCCTGTACGACGAACGGCTGCGCTTTCTGCTTCATCGTCGGCGGGCCGCCCTTGCCCCCGCCCCCGCCGGCCATCTCCACCTCGATGTCCTTGAGCACCAGGTCCGCGGTGTGGTCGCCCTGGCTCTTCACCAGCAGCAGCCCCTCGGCCGAGATCTCCTGCCAGAGGCCGTCGGCGCTCTTCCCGCGAGCCCCCGGATCGTAGTCGTGCTTGCTCCGCACCTGCTGGGTGTACGCATACGGATAGACGACGTCGGGCTTCGAGAAATCCCAGCGGAACGTCGGCGGCGTCACGGGGGGATCTGTCTCTTCGTATTTCTGCTCCCCAACCTGCGCGGCGAAGTCCGACGGCACGTTCACGGGGAGCGGTTCGGACTGCGCTTCCTGACCCAGCTCCGCGTCCGATTCCGGCGAACACGACCCCAGGCACAGGCCGGCGGCCAGCACCATGGCCGCCGCTATGCGATACGCCGTCTCATGCGCGAACATATCCGCCGCCATGTGGTCGCCCTTTCCCGATCTGTCCCCCGTTCGCCGGGCCCCCATCATACCACCCCCCGTGCCGCGTCCGCCAGCCCATTCCTCCGGTGCCGCGGAGGCCGGGGGAATAGCCATTTGCGTTGGGCGTTGATTTCACGCTCTGCCGACTGTAGCCGGCCCCGCTGGGGCCAGTCCGGTTCCGGGGCCAAGCGTTCTGCGAAATCCGCGTAAATCTGCGTCGGATATCCGCCGCTATTCGAGCTCGTCGCGTTCGTCGCTTTCGCCGTCGCTGCTGTCTTCGGCGAGGGGCGGTGTCTCGTCGGGCGCGCTATCCGGGGACGGCAGGCGGCCGGCCTCGCGCTGGAGCCAGTCGGCGCTCTTGTCGCCCTCGA
>JAWODX010000214.1:0-4690 GCA_046483085.1 Planctomycetota bacterium | reverse complement strand
CCGTATGTTTCGTGGAACCTCAGATCACGTCCAGGAAGTCGGTGAAGAATTCGTGGGTCGTGGTTGGTGCCCGCAACTGTCAGGTCAACGCCACTCAGCCCTGCACCGTTACTGTCCCAGGTGACAACGCCGAAACCGTCGGTGCCGGAGCCCAGGTTCATCGACAGTGCGCCCACGCCGTAGTCGTCGTGGTCCACTACCAACGAATTCGACTGCGAACCGGACGCGACCGTCAAGTCCAGTTGCCGTGAACCGCCGACCGTGTTGGCGGGCGTAAGTCCCGTCACGGTATCGCTGGCGGTTCCTGCACCGGTGAAGCTGACCGATTGGTCGCCCACCGGTTCCGTGAAGTCGTCGATCGTGAACGGAACAGCGAACGCGGTCGACATCCCCAACAGGCACAACACCACAGCCATGCATAGTGTTTGTCTCAAATTACTCACCTCCTTCCAGAAACAGTTAGAACCAACATCTTTCCCGGCCGGGCTACGCGCGGCGCCGGGGTCCTTGCCTCTCGAGCTCCTCCCGGCCTTGAGGCACCATAGTGTTCGTCTTTCAACCAACTCGCCTTAGCAGAGAGCAAACCGCGTTCCGAAAAGCGCAAAAACAATTGCTGGAACGGCGTGGGTAAGTGTAACCGTTTGGCATGCAATGCGTTGTAGCGGTAGATGCCGGTAAGCGGCTCCTTCAAGTCAATTTCAGAGGGCGCCGCCATGTTGCGAAAACACGACACCGTTTCGCCCGCTCGAGGGCTTCGGACGCCTTATGTGCTTGGCAACCCAGGGGTTGGATGTCATGTGCCCCAAAGCAACGGAGATGGCCCGAAAAGGCCGGTTTGGGGATATTCTGAAACGGAGTGACCGTTGTTCGGCGGCTGCGGGCGGTCTCACGGGGCAGGCGCGCGGCGAGCTCGTCGGCGAGCAGCGCGTGCCCAGCTGCGCTGAGCCGGCCTGTGCGGCCCTGGCCCAGCCGAGCGGGATCGTCGGCTTGCCGAAACGCCGGAGTCAGATCGAGGAACGCGGCGTCATGGTCGCCGCACCAGCGGCCGAGCTTGACCTGGAAGCGTGACGGCTCGCGGAGCATGGAGTCGGGGAGCCGGTAGCCGAGCGACCGCAGCCAGTCGAAGTGCGACCGGTCGTACTGGACGCGGGCGGGCAGGAATACGACCGCGAGGGACGCCGCGGCGTGTTCGGTGTCGAGCCGGATCGTCCCTAGCGCGCTCTGCATGTGCCGCCAGCGCTGCTCCGTCCAGTTCGCCGCGATGTCCAGCCGGTCAGGCACGTTTGCGAGTGAACAGGGCGTAGAGGCATGGCATGAAGAACAGGGCGACGACGGCTTCGGTGGCCAGGCCGCCGATGGCTCCGACGGCCATGGGCTGGAGCATGTCCGCGCCCTCGCCGAGGTTCAGGGCGAGGGGAGTGAACCCGATCATCGTGGTGATCGTGGTCATCAGGCGGGGGCGGAGGCGGATCTTGGCCGCCTGCAAGACGGCCTCGCGTGGAAGCATGCCCTGTTGCTGGTGCAATTCCTCGGCGAATGTCAGTAGCAATACGCCGTCGTTGACGGTCAGGGCGATCACGACCAGGATGCCGATCAGGACGGTCGCCCCGAAGGCCAGGCCGGAGACGTACAGGCCGAACACGAGGCCGGTCAGGCAGAACGGGGCGCTGCTCAGGATCAGGGCCGGGAGCTTGACGCTGTTGAACTGCACGGTCAGGACGATGAACGAGAAGAACACGGCGAATGCGACGACGGCGATCAGGGCCTGCCGCATGTCGGCCATCAGCTCGGCCTGCCCCCCGAAGTCGAACTCGTAGCCCGCCGGGCGGTCGATCCCGTCCAGCGCCGGCCGGAGCGCGGCCATGGCCGTGGCGAGGTCCACTCCGGCGGTACTCGCCTCGACGGTCACCTGCTTGACCTGATCTTTCCGGACGATCTCCAGCGGGCCGACGGTCTCGCGAACATGGGCCACGTCGCGGACGCGGATAGCATTGCCCGCGGTTCCCGAGACGACAAGGTTTTCAATATCCTGGCGCGAGGTGATGCGGCGCTCGGGAATGAGCACCCGCATATCGTAGTACTCCCCGGCCTCGCGGTAACGACTGACGACCGCGCCGGTGATCAGCGAGCGCAGCGTGCCGGAGATGTCCGCCACGGATATGCCCAGTTCGGCCGCCCTGGTACGGTCCACCCGCACCTGGTACTCGGGCTTGGTGATGTCCATCGAGACCGAGACGTTCTGGAACTGGCCGAGCCCTTCCATCGTCTCGGCGGTTTCCCGGGCCAGGTCGGAAAGGGTGTCGATCTCCTGGCCGCGCACCTCGACGATCACGTCGGCGGCACGAAGGCCCTTGACGCCCTTCATGGGCATCTGGCGGGCCATGATCCGCCCGCCCGGTGCCGGCACTTTCGCTACGGTTGGCCGAAGCCGCGAGATATACTGGCTTGTGGTGATGTCTCGGTCTCTCTTGGGGACGAGCTGAATGTCGATTTGCCCTTCGTTGGCGAGCTCGTAGGTATAGAGCCCGCGAACCTGCCCCCCGGCCAGGGAGAAACTGCTCTCGATCAATGGATCGCCGGCCAGGCGCTGTTCGATCGTTTTCAGGACAGCGTCGGTTTCCTCGACGGACGTCCCCGTGGGCATGCGGACTTTTACCATGATGCGTCCGTCATCGATCGGCGGCAGGAACTCGCCGCCGACCCGGCCGAGCATCCAGAACGCCAGGGCCAGCACCGCGACGAACGCGAGCGCCACCGCCCAGCGCCCGCGCAGGGCGCCGGTGAGCAGCCAGCCGTAGCCATCGGTGAACCGGCCGAAGAGCCGCTCGAACCACGTGGCCTGACGGCGCTGTGTGGACCGGCCGAAGAAGATCGCGACAAGCATCGGCGTCATCGCCACCGCAACCGCCAGGCTGATGATCACGATGCCGGCGATCACCAGGATCAGCTCGCGGAACAGCAGGCTGGTCAGGCCGGGCACGAGCAGGAACGGCAGGAACAGGGCGAGGAAGGAGACCGTGGCGGCGACGATGGCCGGGCCGACCTCGGCCGTGCCGGCGACCGCCTGCTTGTCGGCCGCCCCGTCGGGCTGCTCGTGGCGCAATCGGCTGATGTTCTCGATGACGACGATGGAGTTGTCCAGCACCACGCCGATGGCCACCACCAGCCCGCCGAGTGAAAACGTGTTGAGCGAAAACCCGGCGACCTTCATCAGGCCGAAGTTGATGATGAGCGTCAGCGGCAGGGCCACGACCATGACCAGGACCTGGCGGACACTGCCGAGGAACAGCCAGACTACGATGACCAGCAGGACCGCCGCACCGATGGCCGCGTCGCGGACCCCCGCCAGCGCCCTGTCTACGTAATCCGCCTGATTCTCGACAAAGCCCAGTTCGACCCCCTCCGGCAGAGCCGGGTCCAGCTCGGCCAGTCGCGTCTGGACCGCGCGGGCGACCTCGACGGTGTTGGCCTCGGCTTCCTTCAGGACCGAGAGTTTCACGGCGGGGTGGCCGTTGAATCGCGTAATGACCCGCACGTCCTCATGGGAATCGACCACCTCCGCAATATCGCGCAGGTAGAGCTTATCGCCGCCGCGCCGGTCGATGACGACGGAACGGATCTGCTCGAGGTCCTCGAACTCGCCCGTGGTTCGAGCGATGATCTCACGTCGGCCGACGGTAACGCGCCCGCCGGTCTGTTCGACGTTCTCCTCGGCGAGTCGTCGCATCACGGTCCGGAGCGGCACCCGGTGCTTCTCCATTACCAGCGGGTCGAGCAGGATGCGGATCTCCCGCTCGAGCCCGCCGACGATCTCCGTGCCCGCCACACCCCGCACCGCCAGGATGCGGTCCTGCAGCCAGTTGTCCGTCCACTCGCGCAGCTCGACCGGCCCCCAGCGGTCCGAGCGGATGGTCAACTGCATGACCGGAAGTTGCGACGGGTCGGCCTTGAACACATACGGCGGGTCGATGTCGTCGGGCAGGGCCTGCTCGGCGCGGGTCAGGGCGGTCAGCACGTCCTGGAACGCCACGTCCACGTCGGCCCCGTACTCGAAGTTCACGTTGGCCGAGTAAAGACCCTCGCGGCAGGTCGATTCCAGATCGTCGAGATAGTCGACCGTGGCCAAGAGGCGTTCCACCGGGTCGGCGATGTCCTTGTCGATCTCCTCGGGCGTGGCGCCGGGCCAGCGGATGTGCACTTTCACCAGCGGATAGGTCACCTCGGGCAGGTAATCGACGGGCAGCCGCCACAGGCCGTACAGCCCGAGTACGAGCACCGCCAGAGCGATCGCGCCGGTGGCCAGGCGACGATGGACGGCGTATTCGGTGATCCTCATCGGCCGGTCCCCGCATCCGGGCGCGGACCGCCGGCTGCTTGTCGATTGCCGCCGGGGGCTCCACCTCTGCTTTGCGGTTGCTCGCCGGGCGCACGGACAGGCTGGCCGTCGCGCAGCGCTGCCTGCCCCGCCACAACCACGCGCTGGCCGGGCGTGACCCCGCTGAGGGCCTGGATCGTCTTGTCGTGCTCGATGCCAACTTCAATCACCTCCCGTTGCGCTTTGCCCTGCTTGACCACGAAGACGTAGCGCTCGCCGGTCGGCGCGGTCAAGACGGCTTCGGCGGGGACGAGCACGGCGTCGTCGGCCCGTTGCAGTTCGAGGTCCAGGCGGGCGAACATGTGCGGGACGATC
>JAWODX010000210.1:0-10421 GCA_046483085.1 Planctomycetota bacterium | reverse complement strand
GGGCGGGCGGCCGCCGAACCGCTTGCGCAGGTTGACCCTCCACCGCCTCTTCCCGTCCTCGAGGTCGAGGCAGTGGACGAGGCCCAGCCGGCTGATCGTGTAGACCTTGCCGTCCTCGACCACGGGCGCCGCCCGGGCGAAGCCGTAGTTGGAGCGGGGCGAATCCGGATACGAGAACGTCCACACGTCCTTGCCCGTCTTCAGATCGATGGCCCGGACGATGTCTTCGGCTCCCTGGTGATCGACGATGAGGACCTTGCCGCCGGCGACCGACGGTACGGCGAAGCCGCCGTCGTGCATCGGGACCTGCCAGACCTTCTCGGGCCTGTCTTCCTTCCAGGCCCCCGCCAGCCCGGTCTCCGGCGAGACGCCGTCCTTGTTCGGGCCGCGCCAATAGGGCCACGACGCAGCAAGGCCATAGAAACCGAGCGCGAGAAAACCGACGGCAACCACTGCCACAGATACCTTCCGCATCGCAATCCTCCTTGACGGTTCGGGCGACAGGGCCGACACCGGCGTCCGCTGCGCGGCCGGGCCGATCCGCGTGCATTCTACCAGAAAGGCCACCGGGCCGGTAGGAGTTTGGCTCGGCCGCCATGATTTGTTTCGCCGCGGCACCAAGATCTGCTGTGCGACCGCGAGCTTGAGCGCGGTCGCCGGGCGGGTATAATAGCGGTGGACGAACGGCTTTTCCGAGGCGGAATGACCGGCTGCGTTCCGCTCTTTGCGGCCCCATTGAACGTGACGTTGTCCAGGTCTCGACCCCGCATCCACCTTGCCCTCCTGGGAGCGATTGCCTGATGCGATTGCCCACGACGTGTCCCACGCCGTTCCCGATCCTCCTGTCCACCTTGCTCGCTGTCCTGGCGGCGGCCCCGTCGGCCGGGGGCGAGGCGCCGGCGAAACCGACGGAGCGGGCGCCGTATCAGGACATGTACGCGGGCTACCGGCCGGACTTCATCGCCCGGATCAAGGAGGGGGACCACTACGGCGGTCCGTTCCGCGGCTGGGTGCAGCCGCCCAAGAAGATGAAGCTGTCGACGGAGAAGAGCTTCTTCACGCTGAACCAGATCCGCGAGGATTCGCGGGCGAACGCCCTGGCCGAGGCGGGGGCGGAGAAGGAGCAGAAGGAGCTGTACCGCCAGGCGCTCCAGATCTATCACAGGCTGATCACCCGCTATCCCGACCAGCTCTACCGGGTATCGAGGTACGGGGTCTTCGTGCCGGTCGCCCAGTACGCCCAGCGTCGGCTGCTGGACTTTCCGCCGCAGCACCTGGCGCACTACCGGACGCTGCACGACGCGGGGGCGAAGGAGGCGTTCGAGTCGGCCCGGCGCAAGAATTCGCTGATCGGCCTGTCGGAGATCATCGACACGATGCTCGCCACGTCGTTCGGCGGGCGGGCGATCTTCGAGCTGGGGAACGCATCGCTGGACAGCGGCCACTACCTGGCGGCGCTCGAGCGGTACGCGACGATCTGCGACTTCTTCCCGGACATGAACCTCCGCACCCCGGAGCTCCGGCTGAAGATGGCCTACTGCCGCAAGATGCTCGGCCGCGACACGGGCGACCTGCCGAAGCAGCAGGCGAAAGGGCGGCTGACCGAGCGGCAGGTGACGCAACTGAGCGACGTGCTGGAGACGGCGACGTATGAGAAGGCGCCGTTCCACTCGCAGAGGGCGAGCGCCCCCCACCGCTCGGCCGACGACTACACCCTGTTTCCGCCGTCGCCGGACCCGCTGGCCATCCAGGAGCCGGTCTGGTCGGAGCGGCTGGCCGGGTCGCGGAACGACTTCTACGTCTATTCCCAGCCGGTGGTGACCGAGCACAGCGTGATCTATCGGCACAAGAACATCGTGTACGCCCGGTCGATCCTGACCGGGGAGGCGCGGTGGATCAACGACCTGGGCGGCCGGGCGAAGTGGCAGACCTGGGAAGAGCGGCAGTACCCGCAGGAGGGGATGCTGGTCCAGGACGGCCTGGTGTTCACGGTGATTTCGAAGGGCGGGCCGTCGGTCGTGGCGCTGGACGAGGTGACGGGCCAGCTCCGGTGGGCGTACGGGCCGATGGTCGCCTCGACAAAGGCGGAGGCGCGGATGCGGTTCGAGGCGGCGCCGGCCGGCGGCCCGATGACCGTCTACGCGGGCTATGTGCTCGACAACATCGAGGGCGAGTCGCACACGGACACGGCGTACGGGGTGATCGCGTTCGAGAGCACGACGGGCCGGATCCGCTGGCAGCGCGAGCTCTGCCGGCTGGCGCCGGGGAAGTTCAGCGCCGGGTTCGCGGTCCGGCGCCGGAACCGGATCCGCAGCTTCACCTCGCCGCCGCTCTATCACCAGGGGACGGTGTACTACTGTACGAACGCGGGCGCGGTGGTGGCGCTGGACGGCCTGTCGGGCCGGGTCAAGTGGCTGATGCGGTATCCGTACTATCCGAACCCGAACGTGCACGACGCGACGCGGCAGTTCGGGAGCGGGGGCGGGCGGGTCCAGTACTCGCCGGTCTACTTCCGCCCGCACAGGCCGATGTTCTGGTACAACCAGCGGCCGCTCATCGTGGGCGAGCGCCTCTACGTCACCCCGGTCGACACGCCCTTCCTGCTGTGCCTCGAACGCGGCACGGGCAAGGTGATGTGGACGAAGCGGAAGGGCACGAACGGGACGGGCTACTTCCTCGGGCCGATCCGGTCGGGCGAGCTGTGTCTGGTCTACTCCGGGCGCAAGAGGAAGATCCGGGGGCATTGGGGCCCGGCGCCCGTTCAACTCGTCGATCCGAAGAACGGGAAGACGATGTGGAAGTCCGAGGACCTGGTGAAGCACGATCCGCAGCCGGTGATGAAGTATCGTTCGCGGGTCGACCGACATCACCGCATCGGCATGGGCGCGAACGGCTGGTGGCACGAGATGGCCGCCCGGCCGTTCCTGACCGCGGACGGGACGCTTTACGCCATCAGTTTCAGCTACCGCGGGTATCCGGTATTCGGCTGGTGTACGAATATGGGGATTGTGTCGCTGACCGGCCGGGAGATCACGGAGAAGCGGCGATACTACAGCGGCGAGCTGCTCGGCCGGGCGACCTGGCACATCCGGACCCACTCTCCCGAGATCATCGAGATGCTGGAAGACCTGCCGCACAAGAGCGACCGGGTCAAGGAGCAGATCCGGATGGCGAAGGAGGTGGCGGCGGACACCGTGCCCGAGAACCGGTTCGGCCCGTTCCTCCCGTTCTCGCGGGTGACGTTCCGGCGCTACGGCCGGACGTTCGAGCTGCGGTTCGCCGCCCGGTCGGTGTCGATGGTATACGATCGGCCGGCGGTGCGGACGGCCGTCTCGGAGCGGGACGACCCCGACGCCCAGTTCGCGTTCGCCGAACTGTGCCTGGCGGAGACGCGGCTCGACGAGGCGGCGTCGCTGCTCAAGAGTTGCCTGCGGCGGGCGTCGTCCGAGGATCTCGACTTCCGGGCGCTGGTCAAGCAGCAGCTCTTCCGCGCCCACAAGCGGCTGGCCCGGAGCGCGATCCGCGCCCGGCGGCGCGACCGCGAGCTCGAAAACGCACTGGGGATGAGCCGGACGGCGAGCACCCTGCCCGAGGAAATGGAGACGCTGTTCGCCCTGGCCGACGCCTACGCCCGGCAGGAGAAGTACGCGTCGGCGGCCCGCTGCCTCCGCAGTGTGGTGGGCACCTACGGCCACCACGAGTATCCGGTCGCCCCGGTCGCCGTGGGCGACACGGAGCGGGCGCTGACCGCGGCGAACGAGGTGTTCGACGAGGTGGGCGGGTACGTGCGCAATCCGTTCTATGCGGACGAGATGAGCCGGAGCATCGCGCTGCTGCGGCAGGGCCTGCCGGTCTACCTGAGCACGGTCTCGCCGCTGCCGAAGCCGCTGACGGTCCGGGCGGGCGAGCTGGCGACGCGCCGGCTCGTCGAGCTGCAGGAGCGGTCGGACGAGCTGGCGGCGGAGCTCGATCGGCTGGCGGCGGCGGAGCTGCGCGGCAAGTCGCCGGCCGAGCAGCTCTACCGGCTGTGGGAGTTCCCCGGGACGAAGAGCGCCCAGCAGGTCCTGGACAAGCTGTTCGAGGGCGCCGCCGGCGGCGCGGGCGGGCCCGACATGCCGCTCCTCTGGCGGCTGGCCGACGCGGCCCGCGTCTCCCGGCTCGACGTGCCCCAGCCCCATCGCCCGCTGGTCAGCGCGCCCACGCACGTGCCCGAGACGGCGCCCGCGAAGCTGCCGCAGACCCCGCGCAAGCACCGGTACGCCGACGCCGAGGGGATCAACTGGCTGGTGCTCCAGCGGCGCGGCCAGACCGACAGGGATCCGCACCTGCTCTTCCTCGGGGGCCGGGTGCGCAAGCGGCTCGACAACAAGTTCCTGCTCGTCTGCCTGGACCTGCGGGCCAACGAGGAGCGCTGGAAGGTCTCGCGCATCCGCCTGCGCGGCACCGGCCAGGAGCCGGGGTTCTTCGAGGCGTTCGTCTACAACGACATCGTCCTGGTCCACGGGCTGTACGACGTCCTCGCCTTCCGCCTGGCGGACGGCGAGCTGCTGTGGCGGTTCCGCGTTCCGTTCGACTTCGAGATCAAGCACGCGGAGCTGAACGGCGACCTGCTGGTGCTCGCCGGCGCCGCCGAGACCCTCGCCCTCTACGTCCCCACCCGGAGCGAGGCCGGCCAGGTCGCCTGGCAGGTCCAGGAGCGCGGCGACCTGTATGCCCCGCCGTACTTCCACGGCGACCGCCTGGTCAGCGTCCGCAAGCTGCCCTACAGCGTGACCGTGCGCTATCGGGCGACCGGGAAGCTGATCGGCCGGCTCGAGCTGCCGGACCTGCTGATGAACGAGGATCACCCGCTCTTCGAGGGCGGCCCGAAGGCGCTGCCGATCGCCCACCACGGCCGCCGGCTCGTCGTCAGTGACTCGTGGTATTACATCATGATCGACGTCGAGCGGATGAAGGTCGTCTGGAAGCGGCAGATCGACAACAGCGACCAGACGCGCCTGCCCGCCATGCGGTTCGCCCTCCGCGGCGACTACTTCAGCGTCATCAAGGAGGACTACGACGTCAAGGCCATCTACATGCTGTCCAGCCGGACGGGCGAGGTCCTCTGGCACACCGACCCCAAGGACGCCGAGTCGCCCCAGCCGGTCTATCGCATGTTCATCGTCGGCGACCGGATCTACGGGATCGGTGTGCACCCCGGCCAGGGATTCTACTTCGTCGGCCGCGACTGCGAGACCGGGAAGCTGCTCTTCCAGACGAAGACCACGGGCTACCCGTCGAAGCCGAGCGTCGATCTCGTGCCGACGGTCTACGGCGGCGGTGACGGACCCCGCCACGCCATCGTCAAGGTGAAGAGCCGCCAGGAGTTCGAGGTCAAGCTGTTCGATTTCGACACCGGGGCGGACCTGTACACGGTCAAGGACAAGGGCGCGGGCGATTTCGGCGTCCACGGCCAGGTCTCGGCGACCTGCCAGGACGGCCGCGTGGTGCTGATGTCGAAGGACCGCCTGCAGATGTGATGCGGCGCGGTCCGGGGGCCGGCCGGCGGGAGCGAGCGGGCGCGCGGAGGCGACGCGCGCTCGTCAACCGAAGGACGTGAGACATGCCTGGACGAACGGACGTGCGGGTTCTGGTTTGTCTGGGCGCGGTCGCCGCCTCGGCGATGCTCGCCGGCTGTCAGGTCGGTCCAACCGTTGAGGCGGAGCGGGACCCGGCGCCGGACGGGCCGCCCCCGGTCGAGGTCGAGTTCCACCCGCTCGTGGTCCCCAGGGACGCGGAACGCACGCTGCCCCGCTGGTTCGGCCTCTACTACGGCATCCTCGCCCACTCGAACGGCAAGGTGTACGTGGGGACGAACTACCACGTGGCGCGGCTGGTCGAGTTCGACCCGAGGACGGGCAAGGTGCGGGTCGCGGCCGTGATGTCGTCGCGGGCGCTGCAGGGCGGCGGGCCGAAACTGGAGAACCCGACGCTGCGCGGCGACCTGGCCACCGGCCGCTACCCGATGGACCGCTGGGCGTACGCGCAGCACAAGATCCACGCCCAGCTCCACGAGGGGCGCGACGGCCGCGTCTACGGCGCCACCCACACCCACGTCGAGGACGCGAACAGGACGCAGAAATACCCCGGCGGCCACTGGTTCGCCTACGACCCGAAGACGGACGAGACCGAGGACCTCGGCTGGGTGAGGCGGCACGAGGGGATCATCACCTGCTGCATGGACCGCCGCCGGAACGTCCTCTACGGGATCAGTTGGCCTACCGGCTACCTGTTCGCCTGCAAGCCCGGCGAAAACTTGTACTACAAGCGGCTGCGGATCCTCGGCCTGGCCTCGAGCTATCTAGACTGCTCCGCGCGCTACGTCGAGTGCGTGAAAGACGGGCGCGTCTACGTGCCCGACGGCGCGACGGGCCGGATCCGCGTGTTCGATCCCGTGACCGGGCGACTGCGCCAGGTCCGCGGCCTGCGCACCCCGGTCAGCCCGGAGGCGGAAGCGGCGGCGCGAGGGGCGACCCGGCTCCGGCCCACCCGCCACTGGCGGAACTGGTGGATCTCGGGCACCCGGTCGCCCGACGGCATGCACATCTTCCTCACCAGCCAGCGGGGGAACCGCCTCGTCGAGATCGACGCCACGCGCGGGGAGTGGGGCGTCGCCATCGATCACGGCCCGCTGAAGAAGACGGCGAAAGAGCGCTGGGGCGGCCACTGGTCCGACCTCATGGTGTTCGGCCCCGACGGCCTGCTGTATCATACGGTCGACCGTCACCTGCTCTCGTTCGACCCGGAAAGCGGGCGCGTGCTCGACTGGGGTCCGCTCGTGCTGAAGTCGAAGCCGACGGTCCGGCTGGGGGTGGGCGCCGGCTCGCTCGGCCGCGACGGAAAGATCTATTGCACGACGCGCCGCGGCCGAAGAAAGGGGATCGGCGTGATCGACCTGGCTGCGCTCGAAGGCCGGACGCCTCGGCTCGTCCGCGTCTCGCCGCGGCGGGAGATCCGCCCGGTCGGCGGCGAATGACCCTCGATGGGGGAGGCGATCGCATGTTTCGCTTCCGGCGACTCGCCGGCCCGGCCCTGATCGCGGCGCTCGGTCTGACCCTGCCCGCGTTCGGCGGCGACCTCGACGAGTTCGAGGTCAAGCGGCGCGGGCCGTTCGAGTTCGCCGAAAAGCCGACGGTCACGCGGGCCGGCGACAAGGTCACCATCCGGTTCAAGACGAAGGCGTTCTGTGATGTCACCGTCGCCATCGAAGATCCGACCGCCGCCACGGGCGGAGAGCCGAAGATCATCCGGCACCTCGCCTGCGGCGTTCTGGGCCCGAACGCCCCGCTGCCCTTCCAGCCGAACTCGCTCGGGCAGACGATCGTCTGGGACGGCAAGGATGATGCGGGCAAATACACCGACGACGTGGCCGGCCTGACGGTCCGTGTCTCGCTCGGGTTGAAGCCGCGGTTCGAGCGCACGCTGTTCTGGACGCCCCACAAGCGGGTCGGCCTGGCCAGTCCGGTCATCGCCCCGGCCCCGGAGGGGGTGTACCTCCTCGAGAACTATGTGCTCGACCACGGGATGTACGGGGGCTCGCAGGTCAAGCTCTTCGATCACGAGGGGAATTACGTCCGCACGATCTATCCGTTCCCTGCGAGCAAGGTCGACGAGGTGGTCGGGCTGCGGAAGCACGAGTTGCCCGGACACGAGACGGCTGTTCCGCTCAAGCACGGCTACTACCAGGCGTGGCTGCTGCCGACGGGGCTCGACGGGAAGGCGACGGGGACGAAGCCGCACGCGATCGCCGCGAGCAAGGGCCGCATCGCGCTCGTCTTCAACCGGCTGAACCGGCTGGCGTCGGACGGCACGTCGGGCGGCCTGCCGCTCGGCGGTCCGAAGACGTGCTTCACCGTCGCCACGCCGAACAGCAAGAACAAGCCGTTCAAGGTCGGGCCAAGGTCGGCTGCGTTCAGCCCCGACGGGGAGACCCTCTACCTGACGGGGTTCGTGTGGCCGTGGCGGGGGCATTTCTTCGACTGGATGCACGCGGTGATGCGGCTCGACTTCCGCGACGGGACGAAGATGGATCTCTTCGCGGGCAGCACGAAGGTGAACGATCACGGCTCCGGTGAAGGTGAGTTCAAGGTGCCCACCTCCGTCGCCTGCGACGCGAAGGGCCGCGTCTACGTCTCCGACTACTTCAACGACCGGATCCAGGTCTTCACCCCGGACGGGAAGCTGTTCAAGACGATCGAGGTCAAGCGGCCCGCCCGCGTCGACGTGCATCGGAAGACGGGCGAGATCACCGTCTTCTCGTGGCTGCTGATCACGCGGCAGACGAAGGAGCCGGGGCTGAAACCGACGTACACCCGGCTCGGGCCGGTCGAGAATCCGCGCGTGATCACCCGCTGCCCGCTGCCGCTCGTCGGATACAGCTCGCAGATTTCGTGGAACCGGACCGGCGGGCTGCCGTACCGGATGGCGGTTGACTCGTGGGCGAAGCAGCCGACCATCTGGCTCGTGCCCGGCCGCGCGCGGTGGCACCATTCGGGCAACGCCTCGATCATCCAGGAGAACTGGTCGCGCGGCATCCGGCTGCTCGTCGAGCGCGACGGCAAGCTGGTGACGAGGCGGAACTTCACCGGTGACGCCCGCGAGAAGGTCGAGCGGCTCAAGCCGCCCATCCTCTGGCGGCAGCGGCTCTACGTGAACCCGTCGACCGGGAAGCTCTACGTGGGCGAGGGCGACTCGGGCGTGTCCAAGACGTTCAACCAGCTCGTCGAGATCGAGCCGACGAGCGGGCGGATCAAGCTGCTCGACCTCCCGCTCGGCGCCGAGGATATCTGCTTCGATGCGCAGAACCGGGCGTACATCCGAACGGACAGGTTCGTCGTCCGCTACGACGCCCGGAACTGGCGCGAGATCCCCTTCGACTACGGCGAGCAGCGGGACAAACACGGCTGGGGCATGGGGGCGCGGGCCGCCCCGCTGATCTCGGGCCTGCCCACGCCCGGCCACCGGTCCAGCCCGTTCTGGCACCAGGGCGGGATCGACGTCTCCCTCAAAGGCCACATCGTCGTGACCACGTGCAACCTGGAGAAGAAGGAAGACCGCCGCACGCTGGCCCAGAAGCGGTACTTCAAATGGGGGGCGATCGCGAAAAAGTTCACCCCCAAGGTCTATGCCGGCCGCCTCCGCTGGGGCGAGATCCACGTGTACGACCGGCGCGGCAAGCCGATCGTGACCGACGCCGTGCCGGGGATGGGCCACCTGAACGGGATCGGCATCGATCAGCACGACCACCTCTACATGCTGGCGGCGTCCAAGCGGCTGATCGGCGGGGAGAAGTACGATCCGGCGCTGCCGCGCGACGCCTCGGGCACGCTGGTCAAGGTGAAGGCCGGTGAGATCAAGGTGCTGGCGGCGGGCGGCGGCCGGCGGGTCCCGATCGAGCTCCCGCCGAGCCAGCGGCCGAAACGCCCGCCCGAAATCCAGGGCTGGCCGACGGGGTGGATCGAGGGCGCCGACTGGTTCTACGGCGGGGTCGGGTTCTGCACCCCCGGCGGCTGCATCTGCGTCAACTCCCGGTTCGACCTCGACTACTTCAACCGGTCGTTCGCACCCGAGCACCTGGCCTACCGGGTGGCCGTGCTCGACTCGGCGGGGAACCTGATCACCCGCGTCGGCCGGTACGGGAACGTGGACGACGGCCGGCCACTGGTCCGGGAGGGCGGGCCGGCGCAGCCCCGTTCGGTCGGCGGCGACGAGGCCGCGCTCTTCCACGCCTGCTACGTGGCGTCGCACACCGACCGGCGCCTGTTCATCGCCGACGCCGGCAGCGCGCGGATCGTCAGCGTCAAGCTCGGCTACCACGCCGAGGACAAGGTCCCGCTCACGGACGCGCGCAGCGAATAGAGTGAAAAGGGAAGGTCCGGTACGACCACGGTGGAGAGCCAGATGACGCGACGCAAAGCGGGTGTACTCCTGATCGCCACTCTTCTCGCGGGATGCCGGGCGCTGGAAACGGAGAGGACGGGAATGGGCAGACCGACGCAGCCGACGTTCTTGGAGAAACCGACCGCCGCGCGGACCGATGCCGGGACCCGCATCCGGTTCCAGGTGGCCGGGCCCACCGACTGCACCGTAGCGATCGTCGACGCGAACGGCGACGTGGTCCGCCACCTGGCGGCCGGGGTGCTCGGCCCGAACGCGCCGAAGCCGTTCAAGAAGGGGGCGCTCGCCCAGGAGCTTCTCTGGGACGGGCGCGACGACCGCGGCCGGAAGGTCGACGCATCGGCATGCCGCGCTCGTGTCACCCTCGGCGCGCGGGCGGAGTTCGACCGGCTCATCGGCCACAACCCCGCCGCGCTCGGCAGCATCCACTCGATGGCCGTCGGCCCGGCGGGCGAGCTGTTCGTCTACTGCCGCCAGGGCGTCTG
>JAWODX010000192.1:0-9423 GCA_046483085.1 Planctomycetota bacterium | reverse complement strand
CGGGGACGGAGATGCGCATCTGATCGAGCAGAGGCCAGACGCGCCGCTCGGTCCGCCCCACCGGTACCAAGCGCCTCTGTCACAACCCGGTGGGGCAGGCATTCCTGCCTGCCGACCCTGCCCGGTGGCGGACAGGAATGTCCGCCCCACCGGTACCGAGCGCCCCTGTCAAAACCCGGTGGGGCAGGCATTCTTGCCTGCCGACCCTTCCGGGTGGCGGACAGGAATGTCCGCCCCACCGGTACCGAGCGCCTCTGTCACAACCCGGTGGGGCAGGCATTCTTGCCTGCCGGAACTGCGGCGGTCCGGCCCGTAGTCCATCATTCCTCCTCGACTGTGGTGCGCCCACTCCAATAGGAAGCCGGATACTCCCGCCGATCCGCCACGAGCCCGGCCTTGACCGGATTGTTGAGAACATAGTTGATCTTTTCCACGAGTTCCTGGTGGTCCCGGATAATACGGTCCCACGATTCATCGAGCCACAGGGCGCCACGCCGATTCCGGCGTTGATTGATGCGGCGCGCCGACACCCCTTTGATGCCTTTCATGATCCGCTGCAGGGTCGTGCCCTTGCGCGGCCGGAGGATAATATGTATATGATCGGGCATCACGACCCCGGCGACCAGAACATAGAACGTCCCATGCCCGGCCCGGATCTGATCCAGGACCAGAAGACGCTCGGGCATGTTGAGGTGCCCGGTCTTCAGCCGGAAGGTGACGAGATAAATACTGCCGGGTACCCGCCAGTGTGGAAGTTTCCGGCGTTTGATCGAGAGCCGAGCGCCATCTCTGGCAGGCAAGAATGCCTGCCCCACCGAATCCGGGTGACTCTTCCCCACCGAATGCGGGTGACTCTTCCCCACCGAATGCGGGTGACTCTTCCCCGCCGAATGCGGGCGACTCTTCCCCACCGAATCCGGGTGACTCTTCCCCACCGAATGCGGGTGACTCTGGTCCACCGAATCTGGGTGAGCCTGGTCGGTCCTTTCTTCACCCTGTCTCAAGCCGAGAGGACCTCGTCGCGGACGAAGTGGAGGCGGATTATACGCGGCCGGTCGGCCTCGTCGGGGTAGTGGCAGGCGACGGCGTCGCGCACCATGCGGCGCAGTTCGTCGGTGTTGTCGGCCTGGGTGAAGATGGACTGACCGATGGCGCGGGCGGTGTAGCCGCCGTCGGGGTCCTCTTCGACGAGGAATACGATCTCACTGTTCATGCTCGGTTCTCCTTCGGGGGCAGTTTAACCATCAGGCAGATGGCGACCCCCTGCATGATGTCGAAAACGTTTTCGTCCTTGGAGCCGTCGGGACAGCGTTCCTTCTTCTTGCTGTTCCCGTGCAGGTCCATTATACGAATTTCGTCGAACGTCTGCATCAGCGATTGGCGCATGCCGCGGAACGTCGGGTTGTCGAGGTAGGCGTGGTTGGTGATGAACGCGAGGATGCCCTGGCCGGTCTTCTCGATGCGCCACTGGCCGAATCGGATGAACTTGACGTAGTCGTCGTTCAGCCATTTCGGGTTCTTCTCGTCGAGCGGGGCGCCGTCGACGCGCTTGTACGTGTCGATCAGCTTCTTGATCCACTTGCCCTTGTTCGCGGAGTGGCCGGAGTACGGCGGATTGCCCATGACGACCATGATGGGGAGATCGCGCTTGATGCGGCTGGCGGCGTTCGCCTCCTGGCTGATGACGCGGAGCGGGCCGAAGAGTCCTTCCGCTTTCTGCTCGGCCTCTTCGAGGGAGTTCGTCAGAAAGACGTTGAGGCGCTCGTTCCCCTTGAAGTCGTAGGCCCACTTCTGGCGCTGGAGCGGCGGGAGGTCCTGGGCCGCGAGCTGCATGCCGAGCTTGAGATGGGCGACGGCGTAGGGGGCCATCAGAAGCTCGAAGCCGAACAGGCGCGGGAGCAGGTGCTTGCGAACGTAGCCGGACCACTTGCCGGCATCGTTGTCCTTCTTGAATTTGTCTCGGATGTGATCGACGACGGTGTAGAGGAACGTGCCGGTGCCGCAGGCGGGATCGAGGATGAGGACGCGCGGGCCTTTGCCGCTCGGGGTGATGAGCTCGCCCCGGGCGTTCTTCGGGTAGGTGATCTGCCCGGTGTCGGCCAGACCGCCGGCCAGGTGGAACTTCTCCTTCAGGATGTGATCGACCGAGCGGACGATGTAGTCGACGACCGGCTCGGGCGTGTAGTAGACGCCCCGGGACTTGCGGAGCTTGCGGTCGTAGGCGGCGAGGAACGTCTCGTAGAAGTGGACGACCGGGTCGCGGCGCTTGGTCCGGTGACCGAACTCCTCGAGGACGGCGTCCATATCCGTGTAGGCGAGAAGCTGAACGAGGTCGTCGACGAACCCGGCGTAGGGCTCGTCGTCGAGGTCCGGGCCGGTGATCGTGTTGAAGAGGGTGCGGAGGAACGGGTTGGTCTTCGGGATCTCGCCTGCGGCGCCGAGCCGCTTGAACGAGCCGGGCCTGCCGGTGTGGTTGCATCGTGCGGCGAACAGTCCGTAGGCGATGGTCTGCGCATACATGTCGGCGAACTCGGCGGCCTTCGCCGGCTTGTCGAGATCGGGAATGAGCACCTCGGCGAACGCGGCCCGGAGATCGAGGAGTGTGCGGGACGCCTCGTCCTTGTGGAGCGCGGTCAGGATGATGTTGCGGATCATGTGCGTGAGCCGGGCCATCCGCTGGGCGAGTTCCTTTGGCTTGCGGATGGGCTGCGGCTTGTGTGCGAGGAAGCTGGCGAGCAGGTCGCGGGTCGGCTCGATGCCGTCCGGATCGGCGATGATCTTGCCGGCCGCGCTCGCGATGCCCAGTCGCTGCGTGTCGCGGAGCTTGCCGTCGATGTACCACCGGAACTCGAGGTAGTCGGTCAGGATCAGGTTCGGGAGCTCGCGGTACCGCTTGAGTTGCTCGGTCTTCTGGGCCTTTGCGAGGGGGGTGTCGATATCCTTGGTCTCGACGTAGCCGATGGTGAGCGGGCCGTGGGCCGAGCCGACCGAGACGCTGAAGTCGGGCGCGCCGCAGTCGATCTGCTTGGGCTCGTTCGTTGCGGTGATGCCGTCCTTCACCGATTCGAGGAGGGTCTTGAGAGCCGGGCGGTGGGTGTGCTCGGTGTCATCGCCGCGGCGGAGCGCGTTTTCGATTGCGCTCAGGTAGGCGTCCAATGGGTCTGGCATCGCAGCTCCCTGGGCGGTTCTACGTGCTTATTTCTCCCTTGGGTGTCATTCTCTTATACGCGCGGGGGCGGGGAAATGCAAGCGTCGGGCATCCGCTTGCCGTCGGCGGCGATTTCCGCTACACTCCGGGCCGTTTGCCCGGTCTGCTGGAGGAAACTGATGAATGGGTTGTGGAAGCTGGCTCTTCTGGTCGTGTTCCTGATCGCGGTGGGCTGCGCCTCGAGCTCCGGGGGGCGGAAGCTGCCGTTCTGGGAGGTCCCCCCGTCGGAGCATCCCCCGACGACGGACATGGAGGTGGAGGTCTTCCCGCGGCACCCGCGGTGTGTGTTCCGTCCGGCCGACCGCGACGCCCCCGGCCGCACCGCGGAAGAGGTCCGGATGCTCTACGAGACCGACCGCACGTTCAAGGCGATCTTCGACAAGGCGGTCGACGCGAAGGGGCGGAGCCGCGCGCGGCATCCCGCCGCGCTCGCAGCGGTCTGGATCGTCACCGGGGACCGCCGCCACGCGGAGGCCGCCATCGACAAGATGCTCGAACGCCCGCTCAGCAGGAGCGGCGAGCCGTACTACTCGAAGGTCTGGTTCTACGCCCTCGCCTACGACTGGCTGCACGGCTATCCCGGCTTCACCGACGCGAAGAAGCGGAAGATCGTCGCCAAGATCAAGGAGCGGCTGGGGACCGAGCTGGACGACCTCGACGGGACCGGCATGGCCGTCTGGCACGGGCGCAACCAGGCGGCGAACGGTGCCATGATCGCCGCCCTCGGCATCGCCGAACACCTCGACCAGGAGACCCTGCGGCGGGCGACCGCCCACTACATCGACGCGATCCGCGCGCTCCAATACACCGAGGGCTGGCCCGAGGGCGCCAGCTACTGGATCTACAACCGGGCCGGGCCGTACGCCATCGGCGCGGACTGTGTGATGACGGCCCTGGGGACCGACACCATCGCCGGCATCCCCATCCGGGAGGTGATGAAGAAGATCGGCTACTGGTCGATCTACCAGTACGCGCCGAACGGGGTGTTCGAGCCGTACGGCGACTCGTCCGGCTCGCTCATGCTCGGGCACACCGGCTGGTGGACGGTCAGCGTCGACTACTACGCGCGGCTCTCGCGCGACCCCGGCGTGATGGCCGCGGGCGACTACCTGCGGAACCGCTCGCCGCGGCCGTACGGGCGGCGCCCGTACTACTGGCATATCGCGCTGACCTACGATCCGTCCGTGCGGCCGAAAGAGGGCTACAACCCGGCGAAGCCGGAACTCTGGATGCGCGAGCACCTGCCCCAGGCGATGCTCTTCGGGCGCGACTCGATGGGCGTCGCGTTCTTCCGCGGCACGTGGGGCGAGCGCGGCGAGACCTACGCCTCGTTCAAGGCCGGCGACATGCTCGCCCATCACGACCACTACGACACCGGCCACTTCAGCATCCAGCGCTGGGGCGTCCTCGCCCCCCAGACCGGCATCTACAGCGTCGGCTACTGGAGTGACCACCGCCTGGGCTACGCCCTGCAGACCGTCTCGGCCAACAGCCTGCTCGTGCTCGCACCCGGCGAGACGTGCGGCTACCTGCGCGGCAGGAAGCGCGACGGGCGCGAAGTCTGGGACAAACTCGCCGGCGGGCAGCGCGTCATCCGGCCCACCGGCTTCTGGTGCGCGAGCGTGAAACACTACCACGAGATCCAGGACGCCGGGCCGCACCTCGAACGCGCGACCATCACCGCCTGGGAGAGCATCCCCGACGAACATGACTACCTCGCCGCCGACATCACCGCCGCCTATAACTCGACCCGATGGGCCGAACCGGGCAGCGCCGCCAAGGTCGAACTCGTCACCCGCCAGTTCCTCTACCTCCGCCCCCAGCAGGCGTTCGTCATCTACGACCGGGTGAACACCACCAAGCCCTCCTACCTGCCCAAGTTCCTGCTCCACCACCTCTCGAAGCCGTACACACCGCACGAGCAACTGCTCGCCGGGAAGGGCACCGAGAACGGGGTCCTGGAGACCGGCGACCGTGTCCTCCTCTCGCACCACAAGCGCGGGATGCTCGCCCACTACGTCCTGCTGCCGGAGAAGGCGCGGGCGCTCAAGATCGGCGGGCCGGACTACCAGTGCTACGTGGAGACCGACGGAGACCCGTCGGACGGGTTCGATGGCGACAACCTGACCGTCGAGAAGAAGCACAAGCCGCTCAAGATGCGGCGGACCAGCCACGTCGGCTTCTGGCGGACCGAGACCGAGCCGGCCGAGCCCGGCAAGCAGACCCGCTTCCTCAACGTCCTGCTCCCCCGCCTCATCGAGGACGAGGAGCCCCTGCCCCAGGTGGCGCGGCTCGACGTCGGCGACGGGGCCCATGCCGCGCGCATCGGGGACACGGTCGCCGTGTTCGCCCGCAGGGCGGAGCCGCTCGAGTCCGTCACCGTCGCCGGGGCGGAAGGCGCCCGCTGTCTGTTGCTCGACGCCAGGCCGGGCGCCGCCTACCGCGTCGGCGGCCAGACGCTCACCGCCAGCGACGAGGGCGTGCTCGCCATCGACGCGCTGCCCGCCGCCGAGACCACCATCCGCCTCGCCGAGCGGTGAGTTGGCCGCCCGTCCGCGGCGAAGAGGTTGGGAACCGGGGCGGGGACAGGCCTTGTTCTTCGGTGGGGCAGGCATTCCTGCCTGCCAGGTAGACTGCGGAAATACTGGGGCTCCCGCCGACTGCTCAGTCGATCTTCGCGGCGATGTCGGGTGGGAGCAGATCGCGCAGCTCCGGATGCGTCTCGACGAGCCGCATGACGTCGGCCAAATCCTTCTGCCGCTTGCTCGGCCGACGGGTCTCGTCCGAGTACGCCCAGACCTTCCCGCGAAGCACGTCCTCGGGGCACGCGACCGCCATCTCGTACCCGAGCACGTTCCGGCGCCGCGCGCGCGGAACGAACCCCTGGTAGCGGGGATCGGTCTGAAGCTGCACCCGCAGATCGGAGCCGGGGGCGGACAGGTTGATGCGGTGCTCGAAGTCCTCGACAGTCATCCCCCGGGCTTCCGCCGCCGACCGGACCGCGTCAAGGCGGTCCGAGACGACGACCACGTCGAGGTCGAGGCTGACCACCGGCTCGGCGTACGCATTGACGGCCAGCCCGCCGATCAGGCAGTACGCCGCATCGGTTTCGTCGAGCACGGAGAGAAGCAACTGAACAAAGTCGATCTCTCCGTTGGCCACACGGTTCAGGAAGTCCTTCCCGGTCATGGCATTTTCTCCTCCGCGCCATCATACCGAATCTGCCGGGGCCGCGCTCCCATTTTCGGGCGGCTCGGCGGCGGCTGGCGCCTCGGCTTGATAAGCGGTCCGTGCAGCGCTATGATGCCGCCCCGGCCAGTGACGGAGAACGCGAGATGGGAGCGATCAGCGAGTTCGTGATGGAGCAGCCGCTCTTCGGGGCGCATTCGCACATCCAGCCGCTGCCGGAGTGGGCGGAGACGAAGCCGCACGTCTCGTCGATCGCCGGCTACGCGGCCGCGGACCTGACCGTGGCCGCGGGGCCGCTGGGGATCGGCGAGCGCGACCTGCCGCCGCCCGACGACCCCGGCTGCGTGAGCCGCTACTTCGAGCTCTGGCGTGCCAGCCGGTTCACCGGCTACTGCCGCGCGACCGACCTCGCCTGCCTCGACCTGCTCGGGCTCGACTACACCGAGGAGAACGCCGACGCGATCGGCGAGGCGATCGCGGGTCTCGTCGGCGACGACCCCGCCGCGTCGTACCGCGACCTCCTCACGCGGAAGGCGAACGTCCGCTGGCTCATCAAGGACCACGTCAACACGCCGGAGGAGACCGCCGACGAGCTCTATCCGCCGGACTTCGTCCGGTTCAACTATCGCGACGACGACCTGATGACGCTCCGGTCGCGGGCCGACATCATCGAGCGCGAGGAGCGCTGGAACCGCAGCATCCACTCGGTCGGCGAGCTGGTGGACGGGCTGAACGGGTCGATCACCGCGTGCCTGGCGACCGGCAAGGTCACGTCGTTCAAGCTCGGGCTGCCGTACCGGCGGAGCCTGGCGTTCACCGAGCCGACGCTCCACGAGGCCGAGACGGCGTTCGCCCGGCTGATGAACGTCCGGCCCGGCGAGACCGTCCACGCGCGCGAGGGGCTCGGCGTGCGGAAGCTCGCCCAGCCGTCGAACGACGAGCTCCGCCCGCTCGAAGACTACCTCGTCCACCAGTACGTCCGCCGGATCGAGGCCGAGGGCCTGCCGCTCCAGGTCCACACCGGCTACCTCGCCGGCACGAGCAGCGTGCTGAACAACATCCGGGCGATGAAGATGGTCCCGTTCATGCTCCGCTACCCGCGGGTCCGGTTCGACCTCTTCCACGCCGGCTGGCCGTACACCGAGGAGCACGCGATCATCGGCAAGGAGCTGCCGAACGCCTGGCTGAACCTCTGCTGGGCGTGGGCGATGAACCCGGTCACGATGGAGCGGGCGCTCGACAGTTGGCTGGCGTGCGTCCCGCACACGAAGATCTTCGCCTACGGCGGCGACACCCAGAGCCCGATCTGCGAGTACGGCTACGCCCGGCAGGCGCGGGCCGGGATCGCGCGCGTGCTCGAGCGGTGGATCGACCGCGGCGACATGACGCTCGACGACGCGAAGGAAGTCGCCGCCGACATCATGCTCCGGAACGGGTGCCGGTTCCACGGGCTGCCGACGGACGCCGAGTGACGCACTGAGACAAGCGAGACATGAGGAGATCGAATGGCTCCTGAAGACGCCATCAAGGTGGGCATTGTGGGGGTCGGGTTCGCCGGCGAGTTCCATTACGAGAGCATGCAGGGTGTGCGCGGCGTCCCGCTCGAGGTGCTGGGCGTCGCGTCGAAGACGCCCGAGACGCGGCGGGCGTTCGCCGACGCGCGCGGCATCCAGGCGTTCGAGGGCGTGGACGAGCTGATCGACACCTGCGACGTCGTCGACGTCTGCACCCCGCCCTACGTGCACGAGGAGATGGTGGTTCGGGCGGCCGAGGCCGGCAGGCACGTCATCGTCGAGAAGCCCTTCACCGGCTCGTTCCTCAACCGGGAGAAGTACGAGGCGGGCGACCGGGAGCTCTCGTTCAACGAACAGCGCTACGTCGAGGCGGTCGGCAGTGCGAACCGGATGGCCGCGGCGGCGCGGGAGAACGGCGTCGTCTTCTGCTTCGCCGAGAACTGGCACTTCCTGCCCGCCGGGCTGAAGACCTGCCGCCTCATGATGCGCTCGATGTACAAGAAGGAGCGCGACCTGGAGGGGAACTGGTCGGTCGGCGAGCCGGACCCCGGCGCGCGGGTGATGCTCTACCGCGGGACCGAGGCGCACAGCGGCTCGGGCTCGCCGGTCTACGGCGACCTGCGGTACGCCGGCGGCGGCGCGATCATGGGCAAGGCCTGCCACCCGCTGGGCCTCGCCCTCTATATCAAGCGGCTCGAAGGCCGCATCCGCTCGGGCGAGCCGGTCGAGCCGGTCGCCGTCTCCGGCCGGTGCGGATACCTGACCTACGAGGACGACTACCAGGACCCCGACTATCGCAACACGAAGAAGGTGCGGAGCGGATACGTGGACGGCGAGGACTGGTGCCTGATGGTCGTGCGGTTCGACGACGGCACCTACGCCGAGGTGGAGGCGAACGAGTTCACCCTCGGCGGCGTCTCCAACACGTTCGAGGTGCTCAGCAACAAGTTCCGTGTTCGCGGAAACCTGAGCCCGAACAACGCGCTCCAGGCCTACAGCCCCAGCCCGGACGTGTTCGAGCCGGAGTACATCGTGGAGAAGCTGGAGCTCTCCGGCGGCTGGAGTTTCCCGGCCATGGACGAGAACTTCGTGATGGGCTACCTGGAGGAGATGCAGGTCTTCTTCGACCGGTTCGCCGCCCACCGGAGGGGCGAGCCGTTCGAGCCCGAGCCGCCCTACCTGCCCGCCGACGGCGACCTGGCGCTGGCCGTCGACTCCGTGCGGCTCATGTACGCCGCCTACCTCTCCGACGAGCGCGGCGGCGCCGAGGTCGAGCTCGCCGACGCGGACGCGCTGCTCAGCCCAGAATAAGAAACTCTAGCACTACAACGCTACTTCTCCTCGCTGCCTGCGTTCTGGAACCCCCGCGGAATGGGCTGGGCAGGCAGGAATGCCTGCCCCACCGGCCCATCGCATTGGTGGGGCAGACATTCTTGTCTGCCACCGGGAAAGCCCAACGCGAGATGCATAGCGTCTGTTCTGTCAAGGCCTTATGCCGTTCCGCTCCTGACA
>JAWODX010000152.1:0-7566 GCA_046483085.1 Planctomycetota bacterium | reverse complement strand
GATCGTCCGCTGGACCGAATCCACATCGGCGACCTGCTCCTCCGCTGTATTGTCGGCGTGCGGGACTGGGAGCGGCGCGAGAAGCAGAACGTGAACGTGAACATCACGCTGTTCGCCGACCTGCGGACGCCCGGTCGGACGGACCGGCTCGAGGACACGGTCGACTACGTGGCCATCAAGAAGAGGGTGATCGAGCTCGTGGAGAACTCGTCGTTCTATCTGATCGAGCGGCTGGCGCAGCGGATCTCGGAGACGTGCCTGGAGGACCGGCGGGTCGAGCGGGTGGCCGTGCGGCTGGAGAAGCCGGGGGCGCTGCGGTTCGCCCGGACCGTCTCGGTGGAGATCGTCCGTGACCGAGAGCACCCGGCCGCCGGCAATGGCTGACGTCTACGTGGCCGTCGGGGCGAACATCGACCCCGAGTCGAACATCCTCGCCGCGTTTGACAAGCTGGCGGAGCGGGTGCGGATCGTGGCCACGTCGAGTTTCTACCGAACGCCGGCGCTCGGCCGGCCGGAGCAGCCGCCGTTCCTCAACGGGGTCTGGCAGGTGGAAACCGACATCGGCCCGCGCCCGCTCAGGTCGCGCGTGCTGCGGGCGGTCGAGTGCGAGCTCGGGCGGGTGCGGACCGAGGACCGATACGCGGCGCGGCCGATCGATCTGGACATTGCCGTCTACGGCGACGTGGTGATCGACGAGCCGGGCCTGCGGATCCCGGACCCGGGCATCCGCGAGCGGGCGTTTCTGGCCGTGCCCCTGCTCGAATTGGCGCCGGGCCTGGTGCTGCCCGATACCGGCGAGACACTGGCCGACCTGGTTGTCGTCCGGAACAAGGACCTGGAACGAGTACCGAAACTGACGGCTATGTTGAAGGAGCGACTGAACCGATGAATAAGGACCGAGTGGCGGAGCTGATCAGGGAACTTCTGGTCGAGATCGGGGAGGACCCGGAGCGCGAGGGGCTGCAGCGGACGCCCCGGCGGGTGGCGGAATCGTTCGCCTTTCTGACCCAGGGCTACGAGCAGAGCCCGGAGCGCACGGTCAACCAGGCGGTGTTTGCCTCCGAGGTGAACAACATGATCATCGCGCGGGACATCGAGGTGTACAGTCTCTGCGAGCACCACATGCTGCCGTTCTACGGGCGCTGCCACATCGGGTACATCGCGCGGGACAAGGTCCTGGGAGTGAGCAAGCTGGCGCGGCTGGTGGACGTCTACGCCCGGCGGCTCCAGATCCAGGAGCGGCTGACCGCGCAGGTGGCGGACGAGATCAAGAAGAGCGTGAACGCCCAGGGCGTGGGCGTGGTCATGGAATGCCGCCACCTGTGCATGATGATGCGGGGCGTCGAGAAGCAGAACTCGATCATGACCACGTCCACCGTGCTCGGCTGCTTCCACGACGACACGCAAACCCGCATCGAGTTCCTCGACCTGATCGGCCGAAGAGAGGTCCCGTAGCGGGCCGGCGACCTCACACGTGATTCCGCAGTTTCAGCTCGACGGAATGTGGAACCGGGCGAGCGCGCCGCGCGTCTTCGCCTCGTCGGCCCGCCGCCACCGCCCCAACACAAAGGTCCACTCGATGAAATGCTCGCGGGTCCGCGCGGCGTGCAGGCGGCCGTCCTCCTCGACCGGGAGCAGCGGGAAGCGTCCATGAATACCCGGGCGCAGAGGTCGGCGCGTCATCCGCCTGATTTGCACGGTCGACCCAGAATCATTATCATACGCAGATTGGCGCCGGGGGCCAGGCGGTCCCGGCCAGGCCACTCACAGGAGGCGAAGTATGCCGCGACGGACGATCTCGCTCAACGGGATTTGGAGCTTCTCGCTCGATCCCTATTACCGGGCCGTTAAGCTCGGCCGGCACGAGAGCCCCACGGCCAGACGGAGCGCCCGGGCCGACCGCTGCTATCCCATCGACTGGAGGCGGATCCGCGTGCCGGGCACGTGGAACATGCAGCAGCGCGAGTGGTTCCACTACACCGGCAACGCCGTCTACGAGCGCGAGTTCGACTTCCGGAGCAGCCTGGAGCGGCGGCACGCCTTCCTGCACTTCGAGGCCGCCAACTACAAGGCCGAGGTCTGGCTCAACGGCGAAAAACTCGGCACCCATCTCGGCGGGTTCACCCCGTTCTCATTCGAGGTCACCGATCATCTCAAGCGCCGCAATCACCTGTTCGTCCAGGTCGAGAACGCCGAACGGAAGGAGCGCTGCCCCACGGTCGGGCCCGACTGGTTCAATTACGGCGGCCTGGTCCGGGACGTCCATCTCGAGATCTGCCCGAAGGAGCGGATCATCGACCATCTCATTTCCTGGAACGGGGAGCAGGTGCGCGGTCGCGTCTCGGTCACCGGCCGGAAGCGGCGGGTCCGCGTTCGGATCGGCGACCTGATGGATGACGAGCTGCCGGTGGTCGGCGGCGAGACCGAGTTCGCGGTCGACGCCGAACCGCGGCTCTGGTCGCCCGACGACCCGTATCTCTACCCGGTCGAGATTCACTACAGCGACGACCTGGTGAATGACCAGATCGGGCTGCGGACAGTCGAGACTGACGGCGACCGCCTGCTCCTCAACGGCGAGGACGTTCGGCTCAAGGGCGTCAGCGTACACGGCGAATGCGCCGACGGCGGCCGCACCATGTCCCGGGCCGACATGCTCCGCGTCTTCCAGCTCGCCCGCGAGCTCGGCCTCAACTTCCTCCGCCTCGCCCACTACCCCCACGACCGGCGGATGGCCCAAATGGCCGACCGGTACGGCGTCCTGCTGTGGGAGGAGATCCCCGTCTACTGGCGGATCGACTGGCGGAACCCCGACACCCTGGCCGACGCGAAGAACCAGCTCGCCGAACTGATCGCCCGCGACCGCAACCGGGCGTCGGTCATCATCTGGTCCGTCGCCAACGAGACCCCCGAGGACGCCGAGGGCCGCACCGAATTCCTCACTGATCTCGTGCATCAGGCCAAGGAGACCGACCCCACCCGGCTCGTCTCCCTCGCCCTGTTCATGTCGAAAAAGGGCCGGAACTTCTGCGTCACCGACCCCGTCGGCGAAGAAGTGGACGTCATCTCGATCAATACCTATCCGCTCTGGTACAGCCCCAGGCAGGACATTCGGTTTCTCAAGCCCGGTGTCTACGAGAAGCCGCACATCATCTCCGAGTGGGGCGCCGCGGCCCAGGCGGGCCTGCGCGGACGCAACCACTTCACCGAAGACTACCAGGCGAAAGTCTACAAAAAGATCACGAAGATCCTCGCTCCCAAAGACTTCATCCGCGGTACCTCTCCCTGGATCCTCGCGGACTTCCGCTCGATGCTGCGGACGAACTCCGTCCAGAAGGGCCTGAACCTGAAAGGGCTCGTCGACATCACCAAGCGAAAGAAAAAACTCGCCTTCGACGTCTACAAGAACTGGGCCTTCGAATAGCCCCGCGCAGCCCCCCGGTCCCGCCTGATCCGGTCGCCAGAACTTCCCGGTCACTCGCTGCTGCAGCGGTCAGACACCCGCCGCCAGGCTCTGCGAAACGGCCCGGCGCAAGGCCTGAAGGGAATCCCGCACGTCCTCCGCCGGCCAGTCGCCGGGCAGCAGCTCGCGCGGGAGCATCGGGTCTGCCGCTTCGACCCGCGCCCACTCCTGGACGAGGCGGAGCGCCTCCCCGCGCCTCGCCGCGTTCAGCGACGAACCCGCCAGCGCGGCCGCACGCGACTGCAGGTTCCGATATCGCGCCGCCACGTCCCCCAGCGGCCACATGTGCCCGATCGCCCCGTCCAGCGGACGGTGGAAGTCCACTTCCGCGTCGCGGATCCAGTCCACGTGCCCGACACCGCCATCGCCCGAGACCTCCGCCCGGACCCACTCCGACCAATCATACGGCGACGCCCACGTGCTCTCGTTCAACCTCCCCATGCCCACCCGGCGCATGGACCGAATGAGCCTCTTCCGCAGCGGCCCCGCGCTGCGCGGCAAGTCATACGTCAGGAGGCACCAACGGCCGTCCCAGCCCGCCGCCTGTCGCTCGCGCTTGACCGCGACCACGTCGTCCAGGACGAAAGGCGAGGCCGCCCGATACGAATTGCGGCGGCCTGTTTTCCGTATCTCCACCTTCTCCTTCTTCTCCAGGTTCCGCAGCAGGCGACGGGCGTGCCAGTCCTCCACGATCCCATACAGCCCGCGGAGCAATTCGATCACCGGGCCCAGGTCGCTCCGCCGTTCCAGGAGCCACAATGCCGCATGAAAATCCAGCTCCGCCGCTCCATCCCGCATAATCGGCCTCCTCCCGACCGCTGTAGAATTCCCTGACGCGTACAGTCTGACGGCTCACGTGAGCCACAGAATTGCGCGCTTCTCCTGTGTTGTCAAGCCGACGAGCGCAGTCTGCCGCCTCGCATTGTCCACCCGCCCGGACCCGAGAGGCATAACGCGTACAGTCTGACGGCTCACGTGAGCCATCAGACTGTACGGGTTCTTGGCGTGGATGAGCGTGAGGATGGGTGGACCGCCGCAGTTGTCCCGGAATGTGAGGCCGTGCACACGTGGGCGATCGCCAGCCACGGGAAGAAACTGCGGTGGGTCACGGGCCGGTCGGGTCGTACTCCCGCGCCCAGAGCTCGAAGCAGAGGAGCGCCCAGAGGGTATAGGCGTGGTCGGCTCTTCCGGCTCTGTGCCGGTGGAGCATGTCGCCGACCTTCCCGGTCCGGAACAGCCGGGTGAGCGCCGAGTCGCTCTCGAGCAGTGTCTGCTCGGCGAAGGGGCCGAGGTCCTCTCGGAACCAGCGGGCGATCGGAACGCCGAACCCCATCTTCCCGCGCGACAGGATCTCGTCGGGCAGCAGGTCGCGGAACGCCTGCCGCAGTACGTGCTTGCCCTTGCCGCCCCGGAGCTTGTGCTCGGACGGAATGCGGAACGCGAGTTCGACGACCTTGTGGTCGAGCAGCGGCGCCCGGGCTTCCAGCCCGTTGGCCATCGTCGCGATGTCCGTCTTCACCAGGGGGTCGTTCGGGAGGTAGACTTTCAGGTCGGCGAGCATGGCGGCCGTCGCCGGGTCTCGGAGGCCCGCGCAGCGGGCATAATGCTCGGCGAACGGCTGGGGAAGCGAGTGCTCGGCGAGCGCATCCGTCAGGGCGGGCGCATACAGGCCGCGTCGGTCGGCCTCGGAGGAGTAGCTCAGCCAGGCGGCGTGGCGCTCGGCCGGCGAGAGGTGCATCGCCCCGAGCAGGAGCCGGGCCCGGGTCAGCCGGCTTTTGCGGTCCTTGCCCCGTGGCAGGTGGGAGCCGAGCCGGCCGACGAGCTTTGCGATCGACGGCGCCACGCGGTCGGCCTGCCCGCAGGCTCGCGCCGCCAGGTGGCGCGGATAGCCGCCGAACGCCTCGTCGGCGCCGTCGCCGGTCAGCGCCACCTTCACGTGTTCGGCGGTCATCTTCGCCAGGTAGTAGGTGGGGAGGGCGGAGGGATCGGCGAACGGCTCGCCGTAGCGCCTGGCCAGGAGCGGGAGGACGTCGATCGCGTCGGCCGTGACCTGGAAGACGGTATGTGCCGTGCCGAACCGGGTCGCGACGGCGCCGGCGTAGTCGAGCTCGTCGTAGTTCGGGTCGCCGAACCCGATGCTGAACGTGCGGACCGGCTCGTCGCACAGGCGGCTCATCAGGGCGACCACGATGGACGAATCGATGCCGCCGGAGAGGAAGGCGCCGAGCGGAACATCCGAGACCAGCCGCGAGCGGACGGCATGCTCGACGACGGCGCGGACGCGGGCCGCCGCGTCCTCCAGGCTCCAATCCTCGTGCGTCGGCTCGACGTCCCAGTAGCGTTCGATCCGCACCTCGTCGTTCTCCAGGACGAGCCGGTGCGCCGGCGGCAGCTTGTACACGTCCCGGTAGATCGTCCGCGGGAACGGCACGGCGAGAAACGCCAGGTAGCGGTCGAGGGATACCGGGTCGATCTGGCGGGGGATCGCGTCGAGCCGCATCAGCGCGTCGAGTTCCGACGCGAAGGCGAAGAGTGAGTCGTTGCGATAGTAGACGAGCGGCTTTTCGCCCAGGCGGTCGCGTGCGAGCAGGAGGCGCTCGTTCGGCCCGTCCCACAGTGCGAACGCGAACATGCCGTCGAGCCGTTCGACGCAGGTCGGCCCGGCCTCCTCGTAAAGGTGGATGATCACCTCGTTGTCGCTCCGGGTGCGGAATCGGTGTCCGCGCGCTTCGAGGTCGGCCCGCAGTTCGGGGAAGTTGTAGATCTCGCCGTTGCAGACGAGGAGGACGGAGCCGTCCTCGTTGCTCATCGGCTGGTGGCCGGTTTCGAGGTCGATCACCGAGAGGCGTGCGTGGCCGAGCGCACAGCGGCCGGCCACTTCGACCCCGGTGTCGTCCGGCCCGCGGTGGCGCATGCGGCCGGTCATGTCGGCGACGGCCGGGGCGGTCGCATCGCCTCCGGCCTTGAGGATTCCTGCGATTCCGCACATGGGCTCTTCGCGCCAGGTCGGTGACGGGTCGCAACGAGGATACCGGGAAGCGGGGGCGGAGGCAAGCGGCGTTTGGGTCGGGCTCAGCGGACGAGGAGGACGTGGCGGTCGGGCTGTCGCGCGTGCCGGGGCTCGGAGGCGGGATCTTCCGCGGACTCCGGCTCGTCGAGCCACCGGAGCAGCTCGAGCGAGCCGTCCGCTTTCTCGACGAGCGCGGTGCAACTGTCGATCCAGTCGCCGGCGTTGCAGTAGAGGGTTCCCTCGATCTCCTTGATGGCAGGGGCATGGGTGTGGCCGCAGATGACGCCGTCGGCTCCGAACTGGCGGGCGTGCCGGGCGAGCGCGAGCTCGTACGCCTTGATGGGCTTGACGCCGTTCTCGACGCGGCGCTTGATCGGGCCGCTCAGGTAGAAAGGGGAGAGCCCGAGGGCCTGCCAGAGCCTGTTCAGGATCCGCTCCAGGCTGACGGAGTAATCGTAGACCGACGCACACAGGCGGGACAGCCACCTGCGATATTGCATGACGGGGTCGACCTCGTGGCCGTGGAGGACGAGGAAGCGTCGGCCGTCGGCCGTGGTGTGGACGGCCTGGGTATAGAGGCCGATGTTTCCGAACGTGGAGCCGGCGAACTGGCGCAGCCCCTCGTCGTGATTGCCGCAGATGTAGATGACCTGGGTGCCGTGCTTGGTCTGGCCGAGCAGGCTGCGGAGCACGTTGTTCAGCTCCTGCGGCCAATACCGGCGGCGCCGGAAGACCCACAGGTCGAGGATGTCGCCCACCAGATAGAGGTACCGGCAGCGGACCCGGCGGATGAAGCGGAGCAGGTGTTCGAGCTGGCAGCCTCGCGAGCAGAGGTGCGTGTCCGAGATCCACACGGCGTTGTAGTGCGCATCCATTGTGTGCCTCCTTCGGCCAGACATATTTTATGCGGTCGGCTGTGCGGAATTATTAGGGTTGTGTTTGAAACCGGGCAGCTTTGTGTATGGCCGGGAAGCCGCTGCAGGACCGCAATCGAAGCCGGGCGAGCCGAAGCGCGTTGACCGGTCGCCGCGGGCGCGGGGTCGTCCCCCTCGTCCGTCACGACTCCGCGCCGGGCGTCTCGTACTCGCCCGGCCGT